>NZ_KI914586.1:113658-120271 GCF_000520475.1 Arthrobacter sp. 35/47 | reverse complement strand
GCCGAAGAGATTGCCGAACACATCCTCGAAGCCTGCCCCGCCGGCTGCCCCGCCGGGCCCGCCCGCAGTGAACCGGGCCCCGCTTCCCATGGCCCGGATGGCGTCGTACTGCTGGCGCTCCTCGGGATCGGACAGCACCGAATAGGCCTCGGAAATGTCCTTGAACATCCTGTCCGAGCCGCCTGTGCTCTGGTTCTGGTCCGGATGGTGCTTCCTGGCGAGTTTCCGGTAGGCCTTCTTGATGTCGGCGTCGGAGGCGTCCTTGGGCACGCCAAGGATCTTGTAGAAGTCCTTGTCGACCCAATCCTGACTAGCCATCTGACTCCTCCTCTCGTTCAAATCTTCATGGTGTCCGGCGGGGGACGAAGGGAGCCCCCGAACGGGGGCTCCCTGCATCCATCCTGTTTACTCCGGTACCGCTACGATCACCTGGGCGGCGCGCAGGACGCGGTCTCCCTTTTTGTAGCCCGTGCGGAGGATCTGGCTGACGCTGTCGAACTGCACCTCGGCACTCGGCTGCTGGATGAGCGCCTCGTGGATGTTCGGATCGAACTCCACCCCGGTCTCATCGATGCGGGAAAGGCCGTAGGTCTTCAGCGCGTTCTCCAGCTTCGTGGAAATCGCCGCAAACGGCCCGTCCGCGAGGTCGCCGTGCTGGCGGGCGGCGTCGATGTCATCCAGTACCGGCATGAGGGAGTTCAGTACCCCGATCACTGCCATGTCCCGTGCCACGTCGCGGTCCCGCTCCACCCGCTTCCGGTAGTTGACATACTCGGCCTGAAGCCGCAGGAGGTCATTCCGGAGTTCAGCCTCAACGTCGGTCGATGCCGCGGGAATCTCCTCCCCGCCGCCGGCCTCGTTGAGGATGGCCTCGGCCTGCGCCAAGGCGTCCACACCGCCGTCCGGGTCTCCCGCCGGTGCGGGCTCCTGCCCGGTACCCGCTGGGGGTTTCGGGTCAGGATTGCCCGTGCCGGCGTCCTGCTGCTGCCCCTGCCCACGGACCTTGCCCGTTTCCGGATCAATCTTCCGGTTGTCCCGGAAGCTGACCGGCTCTGAGTGCTCTTCTTCGTTTCCGTGGTGAGGCATGGCTACTTCTTCTCGTCTTCGTCAACAACCTCGGCGTCGACGATGTCCTCGTCGTCAGCCTTGGAACCGTCTCCGCTGGGCTCGCCGGTTCCGGCGTCACCGGCACCGGCGGCGCTTTCCTGCTGCGCCTGGGCGTAGATGGCCTCACCGAGCTTGGTCTGGGAAGCCTGCAGCTTCTCGAAGGCGGCCTTCACCTCTTCATCATTGTCCTGGGATTCCAGCGCCTTCTTGAGGGCGTCGACGTCGGCCTGCACCTCGGTCTTGACCTCCTCGGGCAGCTTGTCCGCGTTATCGGCGATGAGCTTGTCCACGGAGTAGGCGAGTTGCTCGGCGGAGTTGCGGGTTTCGGTTGCCTCGCGGCGTGCCTTGTCCTCCGCTGCGTGCTCCTCGGCGTCACGGACCATGCGGTCGATGTCTTCCTTGGACAACGCGGTGCCGCCGGTGATGGTCATGGACTGTTCCTTGCCCGTGCCCTTGTCCTTGGCGGACACGTGAACAATGCCGTTCGCATCGATGTCGAAGGTCACCTCGACCTGCGGAACGCCGCGCGGCGCCGGGGCAATCCCGGTGAGCTCGAAGGTTCCCAGCGGCTTGTTGTCCCGGGTGAACTCGCGCTCGCCCTGGAACACCTGGATGGCAACGGACGGCTGGTTGTCATCCGCAGTGGTGAACGTTTCGCTCCGCTTGGTGGGGATGGCGGTGTTGCGCTCGATCAGGTGGGTCATCACGCCGCCCTTGGTCTCGATACCGAGGGAAAGCGGGGTAACGTCGATCAGCAGAACGTCCTTGCGCTCACCCTTCAGCACGCCGGCCTGGAGAGCGGCACCGACTGCGACGACCTCATCGGGGTTGACACCCTTGTTGGGCTCCTTGCCGCCGGCAAGCTCCTTGACGAGTTCGGAAACAGCGGGCATGCGGGTGGAACCACCGACGAGCACGATGTGGTCGATGTCCGAAACCTTGATGCCGGCTTCCTTGATCACGTCCTGGAACGGCTTCTTGGTGCGGTCCAGCAGGTCCTTGGTGAGGTCCTGGAACTTGGCACGGCTGAGGTGCTCATCCAGGTGCACCGGGCCGTCGGAGGTGACGGAGAGGTACTGCAGGGAGATGTTGGTGGAGCTGGCCGAGGAGAGTTCCTTCTTGGCCTGCTCGGCGGCTTCCTTGAGGCGCTGCAGGGCGATCTTGTCCTTGGACAGGTCAGCGCCCTTCGCCTTGGCCTGGGACAGGAGGAAGTCAACAACACGCTGGTCCCAGTCGTCGCCGCCCAGACGGTTGTCACCGGCGGTGGCGCGGACCTGGATGGTGGAGAACTCGTCCTCGTCCTTGCCGACCTCGAGGAGCGAGACGTCAAATGTACCGCCGCCGAGGTCGAAGACCAGGATGAGCTCGTCTTCCTTGCCCTTGTCCAGTCCGTAGGCGAGCGCTGCGGCGGTGGGCTCGTTGACGATGCGCAGGACGTTGAGGCCCGCGATCTCCCCGGCTTCCTTGGTTGCCTGGCGCTCGGCGTCATTGAAGTATGCGGGAACGGTGACGACGGCGTCAGTCACCTTCTCGCCGAGGTAGCTCTCGGCGTCGGTCTTCAGCTTCTGCAGGATACGGGCCGAGATTTCCTGGGGCGTGTAGGTCCTGTCATCGATCTGCTTCTTCCAGTCGGTGCCCATGTGGCGCTTGACGGAGGAAATGGTGCGGTCGATGTTGTTGACGGCCTGGCGCTTGGCGATCTCACCGACCAGCACTTCACCGCTCTTGGAGAACGCGACGATGGACGGGGTGGTGCGCGCACCCTCCGCGTTGGCGATGACGGTGGGCTCGCCACCTTCAAGGACGGAGACAACGGAGTTGGTGGTTCCGAGGTCGATACCTACTGCACGTGACATGCGTATTTCCTTTCGACGAGCCGGCGGCGTGTCACCGCCCGGCCAGAATGTTCGGATTGCGCCCAGATTGAGCGTTCTGCACTCAAGTGTACCCGGACCCGAACAAGAGTCAAGCCAGAGTTGAGCGAAAGCGACTCAACTCTGGCTTGACGGGGTACGACGTCGGGGGGCCTTAGAGGCAGCGCGGCTGGAAGGCCGGGTCCGCCGGCCCTTCCTGGGTCAGCGCATGGGACACCAGCCGGTGCACCACGGGATCATTCGGCGCCTGGTCATGCTCAATCAGGTTCAGCGCGCACTTGTCCTGAATGGTGATGTTGGTGACCTGCCTGGCCGGACCGTCGAGGAACTGGCTGGTGTACGGCGTGACCACCTCGTCATATTTGGTGCTGATGACGGTATAGGCGGGTCCGTTGACGGTGTCGCCGATGGAGTTCAGCTCAGTCAGGAACGGTGAGCCGGCCTCCTGGTCCGCGCACGCCTGGCACAGGAAGCCGGAATCAGAGGTTGTCACGGGTCCGTCCCCGGAAGGCACGAGGACACCTTCGGTCCCGTGGTTGGACGGAGCAATCCCCACCAGGTGGTTGACCTTCTTTGCGCCTCCGAGGAAGCCGATGTAGTAGCGCGGCATCATGCCGCCCTGGCTGTGGCCCACCAGGTCCACCTTCCGCGCCCCCGTGGCGCCGAGGACAGCGTCAACAAAGGAGCCCAGTTCAGCGGCGGAGTCAGCCACCGGGCCGGTGGCGTCGATGCCGTTGGTGGTTCCGTAGTTGAGGGCAAAAACGCAGTATCCCTGCCCGGCGAGGACCGGCGAGAGCGTGGACCAGTTCTTCAGCATGCTCTCGAACGTTCCGGGCACGAGGATGACGGGATACGGGTGTTCCGCACTCGGCTTGCAGGACCAGTTGTTTGCGCCGGGCGGGGAAATGTCCTCGGTATCGGCTGCGGCGGGCGCTGCCCCGGCCAGGCTTCCGCCAAGCAGGGCCGCAGTGGCAAGGATTGTCGACAGGCGGTGTGGCATGCGTTGAAACCTCTTCGTATCATCGAAGCTCCCCGGGCGGGAGCGGGCATCGCACAGACGCTAGCTACTCGCCGGTAACCTGCGCAACACGAATGGGAATATGTGCACGCTCCGGCGGCTGCCCACCGCAGCTAGGCCCGGTGGGCGGGCTCTTTCCGCTCCTCCTGCTCACTTTCAGCCTCCCGGCCAGGGGTGGCTCCGACGTCGTGCCGCGCCAGTGCCGACGGCCACCAGATCTTCGGGCCGATGTCATACGCGAGGGCCGGGACGAGCAGGGACCGGACAATCACCGTGTCCAGCAGCACGCCGAATGCCACAATGAACGCAATCTGGGCAAGGAAGAGGATCGGGATGACCCCGAGGGCCGCGAAGGTTGCCGCCAGCACGATCCCCGCGGAGGTGATCACGCCGCCGGTGACGCCGAGCCCGCGCAGGATGCCCGGGCGCGTACCGATACGCAATGACTCCTCCCGCACGCGGGTCATCAGGAAGATGTTGTAGTCGACCCCGAGTGCCACGAGGAACACAAAGCCGAAAAGCGGCACGGAGGCATCGGCGCCGTCGAACCCGAGAACGTTGTTGAACACCAGGGCCGAGACGCCAAGCGCCGTCGCGTAGGACAGCACCACGGAGCCGATGAGCAGCAGGGGCGCCAGCACCGACCGCAGCAGCAGCATCAGGACGGCCAGGATGACCACCAGGACGATCGGAATGATCTTCGCCAGGTCCGCCTGGGCGGTCACATTGGTGTCCAGGGCCACCGCGGTCACGCCGCCCACCAGCACCTCCGGGCTCACCGTATCGAGGTCCGTGCGCAACTGCCGGACGAGTTCCTCAGCCTCCGCGGAGTCGGCCTGGTAGTCGAGGGTGGCGCGGACCAGGACATTACCCCCGCGAACGACGGCGTCGCCTCCCTGTTCCGCGACCACGGTCGCCTCGGTGACACCCTCCTGCCGGTCGAGCACCTCGAGCACGCCGTCCTGCTGCCCTTCCGGCACGATGATCGTGACCGGGCTGCCGGCGCCGGCGTCGAAGTGGCGCGCCAGCGCGTCCTGTCCGTCCACCGCATTGGACGGCGCCAGGATCAGCGAGGACTGGGGCACTCCGGAGGCCTGCAGCTGCAGGAGGCCGAGGGAACCCGCCCCGAGCACCACCAGCGAGATGATCCACACCGGCCGCGAGGACCGTGAGATCAGGCGGCCGACGCGCTTCCAGATGCCGCGCAACCCCTCAAGCCCGGTGACGTTCCGGCCATGCACGCCGGCCGGGTGGGTGCCCGCCTTCGGCCGAAGCGGCCAGAACGCGCTACGGCCGAAGAGAAGGAGGAGCGCAGGCAGGAGCGTCAGCGCCGCAAACAGCGAGAAGACAATGCCGATGGCCGCGATGGGACCAAGACTCCGGTTTGAGTTCAGGTCCGAGAAGAGCAGGCACAGCAGCGCGAGGATCACCGTTGCGCCGGAGGCCACGATCGGCTCCACCGAAGCCCGGTAGGCTACCCGCATGGCATCCCACTTTGAGCTGAACTCGGTGAGCGCTTCCCGGTAGCGTGCCACCAGCAGCAGCGCGTAGTCCGTGGCCGCGCCGATCACGAGGATGGACAGGATGCCCTGGCTCTGGCCGCTCAGCTCGATCCAGCCCCACAGCGCGAAGGCGTAGACCAGCAGGATTGACGTGGCGAGCGCAAAAACAGAGGTGAACAGGACGAGGAACGGCAGGATGAGCGCGCGGTAAACGCCCAGCAGGATCACGAAGACTGCGGCGAGCGCAACGGCGAGCAGGATTCCGTCAATACCGCCGAAGGCGCTGACCAGGTCGGCCGTGAATCCGGCGGGGCCGGTGACGTAACCTTCCGCACCGTCGGGCAGTTGGGCCTCCAGCACCTCGCGGAGTTCCGCGACCACCTCACCCAGCTCGGCGTCGTCGGACACTGAAGCAATGAACTGGATGGCGAGTCCATCCGCCGAGGGAATGGGACCGAGCAGCGCCGGCTGCCCCTCGGCAGCCGGCTCAAGTCCGTCAACCTCCCCCAGTTCGCCCGCGATCTCCTGGTACAGCCCGAGTTCCTGCGGCGGAATTTCCGTCTCTGACTCGACGACAATGACGGCGGGCAGCGCCGTCGACTCGGTGAATGCCTTCTGCAGCTCGCCCGCTTCGGTGGACTCGGCACCTGCGGGAAGGAAGGAGGCCTGGTCATTGCTTGAGACTTCCTCCAGCTTCCCGAAGGTGGGCCCGCCGAAGCCTGCGCCGATGAACCACAGCACCACGATGAACGAGGGGATGACCGCCCGGGCCCACTTCCTGTTGAACATGCCGATCCTCTCCAAAGTATCTCTGCAGCCTACTATATTCATGATGGAGATAATTGGGTACTGACTAATCTTGAGGTGAGCAAAGGGAGGACCATGGCCGCCGCACCACGTGAAGTGCTCGCCCTGCTGCAGCAGTTCACCGTCGAGACCGACCGTTACGTGGATACCGTCAGCGTGCGGGATGACCTGCACAGGACGGACCTCAACGCGCTCGGAATCATGATGGGAGCCGCCCGGGCCGGCGTAACGGTGACGCCGGGGATGCTGCGCCAGGCGCTCAACCTCAGTTCGCCGGCCACCACCGCGCTCATCGACCGGCTCGG
>NZ_KI914586.1:111992-113558 GCF_000520475.1 Arthrobacter sp. 35/47 | reverse complement strand
CCGCGCTCATCGACCGGCTCGGCCAGGCAGGCCATGTCCGGCGCTCCCGCAGTTCGGTTGACCGCCGGCAGGTCCACCTGGAAATGACGGAGAAGGCCCTGGATACCGGGTCCCGGCTGTTTGCGCCGCTGGCCCGTGAAGTGGAGACTGCGCTGTCCGGGTACTCCCCCAGTCAGATCGAGCTGCTCAGCGACATGATGCGCAAGGTCACCGCTGCCACCGTGCAGGCACGCCAGCAGGCGCTCGGCGGTCCGCCGGAGTAACGTGTCGATCATGAGCGATGAGGTCTACTCCCACGGTCATCACACCAGCGTGACCAGCGCGCACGCCACGCGCCGCGCCTCCGACTCCGCCGGCTACCTCCTCGAGCATCTTTCCTCCGGGATGGACCTGCTCGACGTCGGCTGCGGACCCGGAAGCATCACCGCAGACTTCGCGGCGCTGCTGGACCCCGGCCGGGTGATCGGCATGGACCGGTCGGAGGACGTCGTGGCCCTGGCTGAACGGACCTACGCCGGAGTGGAGAACCTGCACTTCCGCACGGGCAACGTCTATGACCTCGATCTTGAAGACGAGTCCGTCGACGTGGTCCACGCCCACCAGGTGCTGCAGCACCTCACCGATCCGGTAGCCGCGCTGCGTGAAATGCACCGCGTCACGCGGCCGGGAGGGATCATCGCCGTCCGTGACGCCGACTTCCACGCCATGGCCTGGTACCCGCCCACCCCGGAACTCGACGAGTGGATGGAAACCTACCAGCGGCTCGCCCGCAGCAACAGGGCAGAGCCCGACGCCGGCGGCTCGGCCAGGCAGGCCATGTCCGGCGCTCCCGCAGTTCGGTTGACCGCCGGCAGGTCCACCTGGAAATGACGGAGAAGGCCCTGGATACCGGGTCCCGGCTGTTTGCGCCGCTGGCCCGTGAAGTGGAGACTGCGCTGTCCGGGTACTCCCCCAGTCAGATCGAGCTGCTCAGCGACATGATGCGCAAGGTCACCGCTGCCACCGTGCAGGCACGCCAGCAGGCGCTCGGCGGTCCGCCGGAGTAACGTGTCGATCATGAGCGATGAGGTCTACTCCCACGGTCATCACACCAGCGTGACCAGCGCGCACGCCACGCGCCGCGCCTCCGACTCCGCCGGCTACCTCCTCGAGCATCTTTCCTCCGGGATGGACCTGCTCGACGTCGGCTGCGGACCCGGAAGCATCACCGCAGACTTCGCGGCGCTGCTGGACCCCGGCCGGGTGATCGGCATGGACCGGTCGGAGGACGTCGTGGCCCTGGCTGAACGGACCTACGCCGGAGTGGAGAACCTGCACTTCCGCACGGGCAACGTCTATGACCTCGATCTTGAAGACGAGTCCGTCGACGTGGTCCACGCCCACCAGGTGCTGCAGCACCTCACCGATCCGGTAGCCGCGCTGCGTGAAATGCACCGCGTCACGCGGCCGGGAGGGATCATCGCCGTCCGTGACGCCGACTTCCACGCCATGGCCTGGTACCCGCCCACCCCGGAACTCGACGAGTGGATGGAAACCTACCAGCGGCTCGCCCGCAGCAACAGGGCA
>NZ_KI914586.1:86369-111892 GCF_000520475.1 Arthrobacter sp. 35/47 | reverse complement strand
CAACAGGGCAGAGCCCGACGCCGGCCGCCACCTCCTCGCCTGGGCGCACGAGGCGGGCCTCGCCGAGGTGGAGGCGTCGTCGTCGAACTGGTTGTATGCCACGGCCGAGCGGCGCCGCTGGCACGCGGACACCTGGGCCGAGCGGGTACTCAGCTCCGCCTTCGCCGACCAGACGCTCGAGCGTGGACTGGCAGACCGGGCCGCGCTGGAACGGATGGCCGCGGGCTGGCGGCGCTGGGGCGAGTCACCGGATGGCTGGTTCCTCATCCCCTGCGGCGAACTCATCATCCGGGTGTGAAGTTATAGGGTGAGGCGATGATGAGCCGGCCCCGACTCCAGGATCCTGACCACTTCGACGTTGTTGTGGTGGGCGGTGGCCACAACGGACTGGCGGCGGCGGCGTACCTGGCCCGGGCCGGCAGATCCGTGGTCGTCCTTGAGCGCCAGGACCATGTGGGCGGCGCCGCGGTCTCTGCGGAGGCCTTCCCCGGCACCGGCGCCCGGCTGTCCCGCTACTCCTACCTGGTGAGCCTGCTTCCGCAGCAGATCATCAAGGACCTTGACCTTGACCTGCAGCTGGTACGACGCCGGTATTCCTCCTATACGCCGGTGCCGGGTTCGGATGCGGGCCTGCTGGTCGACAATCTCGACGGCGAGGCCACGCGAGCGGGCTTTGAACGGATCGGCGCCGGGGAGGATGCGGCCGGCTTCGCATCCTTCTACCGGAGCACGGCCCTGCTGGCGAGGAAACTGTGGCCCACCGTCACTGCCCCGCTGCTGCGCCGGTCCGAGGCCCGGGCGCTGGTCGGCGATGACGAGGTGTGGGAAAGCTTTCTTGAACGCCCGGTCGGCGAAGTGATCGAGCGCACTGTCAAGGATGACCTGGTGCGTGGCGTGCTGCTGACCGACGCACTGATCAGTACCTTTGCCAGCGCTCATGATCAGGACCTGCAGCAGAACAAGTGCCTGCTCTACCACGTGATCGGCGGCGGAACCGGCGACTGGGACGTGCCTGTCGGCGGGATGGGTGCCGTCTCCGGCGCCCTGGAACGTGCGGCCCGGGAGGCCGGCGTGGTGATCCGGACCGGAGCGGAGGTGACCGCCGTGGCGCCCAACGGCGTCGTCCATTATGGCGGTGGCGCTCCGCACCGTGTGAGCGGTGAATTTGTCCTCGCCAATGTGACACCCGCTGTGCTGGGCCGGCTGATGGGGGGGCCGGAAGCGTCCGGGTTCACGGCGCCGCAGCATCACGCTCCGGAGGGAGCGCAGGTAAAGGTGAACATGCTGCTCTCGCGGCTGCCCCGGCTGAAGGATCCCGAAGTAAGCCCGGAGCAGGCATTCGGCGGAACGCTCCACATCAACGAGACCTACTCGCAGCTGGAGAGTGCCCATGCCGCGGCGTCCTCCGGCCGGGTTCCCAGTCCGCTGCCGATCGAGATCTACTGCCACTCCCTGGCGGATTCCTCGATCCTCTCGCCGGAACTGCGGGAATCGGGCGCGCATACACTGACTGTTTTCTCCCTGCAGACTCCACACCGGCTGGTGGTGGGCGGGGACCATGACGCCCACCGGGCGGCGCTGCAGGCGGCCGTCCTGGAATCACTGAACAGCGTGCTGGCTGAGCCCATCGAGGACTGCCTCCTTGCGGGGCCGTCGGGCGATCCCTGCATCGAAACCAAGACCACCCTCGATCTCGAGGAAACCCTGGGCCTGACCGGCGGAAATATCTTCCACGGCCCGCTCTCCTGGCCCTTCGCGGACGACGACGACCCCCTCGACACCCCCGCCCGGCGGTGGGGCGTGGCGACGGACCATCCGCGCGTCCTGTTGTGCGGCGCGGGCTCCCGTCGCGGCGGAGGCGTCAGCGGACTCGGCGGGCACAGCGCCGCAATGGCGTTGCTTGAGGACGAGCAGGACGCAGCGACCTACGATTGATGCATGTACCGGATTGTCACTGTCTGCACCGGCAATATCTGCCGGTCTCCCATGGCCGAGATCATGCTGACCCAGGCTTTCGAGGAAGCCGGGCTGGGCGGCGAGGTGCTCGTGGATTCGGCAGGCACCACGGGCTGGGAGAGCGGCAACCCGATCGACGAGCGTGCCGCCGCGAAGCTGACGGAACTGGGCCTGGCCAGTGAGGCCCACCGTGCACGGCAGTTCGATCCGGGCTGGTACGCGGAGCGGGACCTCATCCTCGCACTGGACGTGGACCACTACGAGGATCTCAAACTCGAGGCACCCGACGCCGAGAGCCGGGGCAGGGTGCGCATGCTGCGCGAGTTCGATCCCTCCGCAGCCGGCACCCCGGTCTCGGAACTCGGCATCTATGACCCCTGGTACGGCGACCGCGCCGACTTTGAGGCGACCTGGCAGATGATCCACGACGCCGTTCCGGGCATTGTGCAGTACGTCCAGGATGAGCTGGCGCGCCGGCGCGCGTCCCGGTGACTTCCCCTCCACAGCGTGGGGATCGTTAGAGGGTTATCCACATAGTGGCCGGTTGAGTCTCTCGAGGCCATCCCGCTTCGTACCGTTGCTGCATGACCGCATTCGACGCCCACGAATATTGGGCTGAACCGTACACAGCAGAGGTTGACCAACTAGACTTGGTCAACATGGGCCAGTACAACGTCCAAGAGGCGAAAACCCGGTTGTCGGAGTTACTTCATATGGTCGAGAAGGGCGACGAGGTCGTAATTGCCCGCGGCGGCAGACCGGTAGCGAAGCTCGTCAAGATCGAAAGACCCCTGAAACGGACTCTGGGTTTTCTGGGCCCGCTCGATGTGCCTGCGGAGGCGTTCGAACCGATGAGCAGGGAGGAGTTGGAGGCGTGGGAGCAACCGCTTATTTGATCGACTCGCAGGCCCTGCTCTTCGCGATGGCCAGTCCGCGCTCTCTCTCAGCCAAGGCGCGCCGGATCATCAGCAGCATGGATGAGACACTGTATGCCTCCGCCGCGACCGCCTACGAACTCGCGTACAAGTTCCGCAAGGGGAAACTTCCCGGCCTGGACAAGGTCTTCGTGGGCTACGAGCACCATGTCCGGCGGGTGGCTCCGCTGACCATCCCCATTACCTCCGAGCACGCGCTCACCGCCGCGTCACTGGACTGGCACCACGGCGATCCCTTCGACCGACTGATTGCTGCGCAGGCCCTGATAGAGGGTGCCACGGTCATTACCAGCGATGCCGCAATGCAGGGCTTCGAGCCCCTCAGCACTCTCTGGTGATCAACACGGATGCCCGGCGCGGCAGACTTCCCGCCGCCCCTAAGATTGTTCAGTGACTCTTTCGCTTTGGCTGGCACTGGTCGGTGCCCAGGCGCTAATCAGCTTTACCCCCGGAGCCGGTGCCGTGAACACTATGAGCAACGCGCTCACGGTGGGTTTCCGCCGTTCCATGTGGGGCATCCTCGGCCAGCAGACGGCGCTGCTCGTCCATATCGCCGTTGTGGCCGCCGGGGTAGGCCTGCTGGTGGCCGGGTCACCGGTGGCGTTCAATATCATCCGGTATGCGGGCGCCGCCTACTTGGTCTACCTCGGGATCCGGAAATTCCTGGAGCCTCCCGTGCCGGCTGAGCAGGCTGCCACCCTCTACGCGGAAGGCGCCGCCTCGATGTTCCGCCGGGGCCTCTGGGTGAACCTGCTCAACCCCAAGGCCATCGTGTTCTTCCTCGCCTTCATCCCCCAGTTCATCCGCCCCGACCAGGAGTTCCTGGGCCAGTACGGCGTGCTGGCGGGGACCGTCGTCGTCATCGATGTCATGGTGATGTGGCTGTTTTTCGCCGCCGCGGCGCGCTCGTTCAGCCGGTTCACCAGCGGGCCGCGCGGACAACGCCTGCTCAACCGCATCTTCGGCAGTCTCTTCGTTGCCGTGGGCGCTCTGCTGGCCTTCGCCTGACCCATGGCACACAAGCCAGCCAACGCCGTCGTTCCGCTGCTGATTGCCGTGGACGGCCGTTCCGGCGCCGGCAAGACAACCCTCGCCGTGGAACTGGCTGCGCTCCTGCGCGAACACCATACCGTCAGCCTGTTCCACCTCGAGGACATCTACCCCGGATGGGACGGCCTCGCCGATGGCCTGGAACGGTACGTCCGGACCGTGCTGACTCCGCTTTCCGCCGGGGAGCCTGCCCGGTGGACAGCCTGGGACTGGTCCGCGAACGACGACGGCGGCACCCGCCTAACGCAGCCCGCTGACATCGTGGTGGTCGAGGGAGTGGGTGCGGCCTGCGCTGCCGCCCGTGACCTCCTCGATGTGGTGATCTGGATCGACGCCGACGACGACCTGCGCCGGACCAGCGCCCTGGCCCGCGACGGCGACACCTACGCACCGTTCTGGCAGCGCTGGTCTGACCAGGAAGACAACTGGCTGGTGTCCGACCGGCCCGCCGATCACGCGGATCTCCTGGTGCAGGGCCATCGTGGGAATGCCGTTCCGGATCAGCTCCGCCGTGCGCTGACCGGCCTGCCGCAGTGCGAGTCTTTCATGTCAATGGAACGGGCCGCGCGGCGGGGGCTCACCCTTCAGGTCGAGATGCTCCGCGCCTTACCGGACGCTGAAGCGGTATTCCGCGAGCTCTACGCCGGCTCGGGGTCCGCCGCCTGGCTGGACAGCTCCGCCGCCGAAGATACCCAGGGCAGAAGCCGGTTTTCCATCCTCGCCGATGACGGTGGCCGGTACGGGCAGCTTGCCCAGCACTCCGGCGGGACTACCCTCGTCACCAGTGGCCCGGTTACTGCGCGGATCGCCGGCCCGTTCTTCCGCTGGCTTGACGGGGTCTGGGGCCGGCGTGCCGTCCGGTCGCCCGATATCTATCCCGGGCCGTTTGCCCTCGGCTGGCTCGGCTACCTGGGCTACGAACTGAAGCGCGAAACCGGCGGCCGCGCTGAGATGCCCTCCACGGTGCCGGATGCGTCCCTGCTCTTCGCCGGCCGCGCCGTTGTCCTTGATCACCGGGAGAAGCGCACCTACCTGCTTACCCTGCGCGACGGCTTCCGCGACGATGACGCCGATGCCTGGCTGGACCGTGCACGCGCCGTGATTCTGTCCGGCGGCCGTCCCGCTGCGCCGGCCGCTTCCCTGCCGGCCCCACGCTTCATAGCTCGGGATACGAGGGAGCAGTACCTGAGGAACATCCGTTCGGCAGCGGCCGAGATTGCGGACGGCAATTCCTACGAGGTCTGCCTGACCACAGCGCTGACGGCCCGCGAAGACACCGGGCTGGAGCCGCTCGAGGCCTACCTCGCCCTCCGCCGGTCCAATCCAGCGCCCTTTGCCCACTTCCTCGCGTTCCCAGGGCTTGCGGTTGCGAGCACCTCCCCGGAACGGTTCCTGCGGCTCGATTCGACCGGCGGAATGCGCGCCGAACCGATCAAGGGAACCCGGCGCCGGTCCCCGGACCCCGGCGAGGACGCCGCCCTGCAGGAAGACCTGCGCACCAGCACCAAGGACCGCGCGGAGAACATCATGATCGTGGATCTCCTGCGCAACGACCTCTCCCATCTGGCGGTACCCGGCACCGTGACGGTGAGCCGCCTGTGTGACATCGAAACGTACGCGACCGTCCATCAGATGGTGAGTACCATCGACGCCCGGCTACGCCCCGGGTCCTCCCGTGCCGAGGCCATTGCCGCCGCGTTCCCTGCCGGTTCGATGACCGGCGCTCCGAAAATCAGCACCATGGCGATCCTCGACCGGCTCGAGGGGGCGCCCCGCGGCATCTATTCCGGCGCGGCCGGCTACTTTTCGCTCGACGGGGCGGCGGACCTCGCCGTCGTCATCCGCACCCTCGTACTGGAGGACGACGACGGCGGCACCCTCCTCACGCTCGGCGTGGGCGGTGCGATCACCGCCGATTCCGATCCCGCTGACGAGTGGGAGGAGGTGCGGACAAAGGCTTTCGGCGTGCTGTCGGCCCTCGGAACGGCGTTCCCGGACTGACGTCCCAACCCCGCCCTCCCACGCCTCGCTTCGCTCACCGCGGGGCCCTCGGTCGCTAGGCTTGGGCGCATGACTGTTCTGGTGTTCCTGGATCCCGCCTACCCCGCCGGACGGATCGCTGATGCGTCCCAGCCCCAGCTCAAGGTCACGGACACGGGCGTCACGCGCGGAGACGGGATTTTCGAGACCATGCTCGCCGTCCGCGGCACACCCCGGAAGCTCCAGGCGCACCTGGCCCGGCTGGCGACGTCCGCCGAAGCGATGGAACTGGACGTCCCGGCGTCGGACGTCTGGGAACGTGCCATCGCCACCGCGCTGACGGAAACCGACGACGACGGCGACCTGGTGGTCAAGCTCGTGGCCACCCGCGGGGAAGAGGGAGCGGGCGCGACCGCCTGGGTGCTGGTCTCTCCCGTGCCCGAGGGCCTGCGTGGGCGGCGCCTGGCCGTGCTCCTGCTTGACCGCGGCTACGACAGTACGGTGGGACAGCGCGCGCCGTGGCTGCTGATGGGCGCAAAAACCCTCTCCTACGCCGTGAACATGGCAGCCCTGCGCCATGCGCGGTCCCACGGGGCGGACGACGTCATCTTCACCTCATCCGATGGGAAGGTGCTGGAGGGCCCTACGTCGACCGTCCTGATTGCCCGCGTCCGCAACGGCGTCAAGCACCTCATCACGCCGCAGCTGGAAAGCGGGATTCTGCCCGGCACCTCGCAGGGCGCACTGTTTGCTGCTGCCCGCAGCGCCGGCTGGGAACTCGGCTATGGACCGCTGGTGCCCCCGGATCTCTTCGCCTCCGACGGCGTCTGGCTGATTTCGAGCGTCCGTTTGCTCGCCGAGGTGGAGTCGATCGACGGCAAGCCCGTGACTGTCTCCCCGGAGCTTACGGCCGAGCTGGGTGCGCTCGTCGACTCAGTGTCCTAGGCACTTCGTCCCAGGCACTTCCGGGAGGACCAGGCGTTACCAGCTTCAGGCGTTACCGCAGGTTACGGCCCGGCGTGGCAACCGGGCCGCCGCCGGTGCTACGTTTCAGTCCGGAGTAACGAGCGCCAGCGCCAAGCCCTGACTTGCTGGCCGGCAACCCTCTTTCACGGCGGGGTGCCTCAGGTGACTACTCGGCACACCGATCAGGATCCACGATCACCAGCGTGCACAGCGTGAGGAGACACAGTGTCACAGCATTCCATTCCCCATTCCCAGCCTGCTGAGGGCTACGCCGGCAACATCACACCCCGCGAAGCGGTGGAGCGAGTGAGCAAGGGCGCCGTCCTCGTGGACGTCCGCACGGTGGAAGAGTGGCGCAGCGTCGGTGTCCCCGACCTCACCGACGCCGGCACGGTGCCGCTCTTCCTCGAATGGAACCGTTCCGACGGCTCCCGCAACGTCTCCTTCCTCAACCAGTTGAACGGCCTCAAGGGCAGGGAACTGCTGTTCCTGTGCCGCTCCGGCGTCCGTTCGGTTGCTGCCGCACAGAGCGCCGCGGCTGCCGGCCACACCGCGTTCAACGTGCTGCACGGTTTCGAAGCCGACGGCGGCTGGCGCTCCAGCGGCCTCGCCACCGCTGTGCACGCAGAAACCGCAGTGCACTCAGAAACCGCAGTGCACCCAGGAACCGCCACGGGCCCAGAAACCAGCGCTTCTGAAGCGAACCCAGGTACCGCCGGGCGCGGCTCTGACCAGCCGACGGACAGCCACGGCCACGCCGGTGAGTGAGCCGACGCCGTCGTCGTTCTCCCCGGCAACCGGCCGCGAACCCATCGCCGGCAACGGGGGGTACCCCCGCATTCAACGGCCGGACGACGACGTCGCCGGCTGGTCTCCGGACACGCTCGCGGTTCGCGGCGGGCTGGTGCGGTCGAACTTCGAGGAAACCTCCGAGGCTCTCTTTCTGAACTCGGGTTTTGTCTATTCCTCCGCGGCGGCGGCGGAGGCCGCGTTCACCGGGGACGTCGACCGGTTTGTCTACTCCCGGTACGGCAACCCAACGGTCGCCATGTTCCAGGAGCGCCTGCGGCTGCTGGAAGGGGCTGAAGCCTGCTTCGCCACCGCGAGCGGCATGTCCGCAGTCTTTACCGCGTTGGGTGCACTTCTGGCCGCCGGCGACCGGGTGGTCGCATCCCGGAGCCTGTTCGGTTCCTGCTTTGTGATCCTCAACGAAATCCTGCCGCGCTGGGGTGTGGAGACGGTCTTTGTGGACGGCTGGGACCTTGCGCAGTGGGAGGAGGCGCTCAGCGTCCCCACCACGGCTGTGTTCTTCGAGTCACCGTCCAACCCGATGCAGGAGATCGTGGACATCCGCGCGGTCGTGGAACTGGGCCACGCGGCCGGTGCGCAGGTTGTGGTCGACAATGTCTTCGCCACGCCGCTGCTGCAGCGGTGCACCGATCTGGGCGCCGACGTCGTCGTCTATTCCGGAACCAAGCACATGGACGGCCAGGGCAGGGTGCTGGGCGGAGCGATCCTCGGGCGCCGGGAATTCATCGAGGGCCCGGTCAAAACGCTCATGCGGCACACCGGCCCGGCTCTGTCCTCCTTCAACGCGTGGACCCTGCTCAAGGGGCTGGAGACCATGTCGCTGCGGGTGAACCACGCGTCCTCCTCGGCGCTGACGCTGGCCAGGTGGCTTGAGGCGCAGCCGGCGGTGAACTGGGTACGGTACCCGCTACTGGAATCGCACCCGCAGTTCGATCTTGCTGCCGCGCAGATGACCGCCGGGGGAACAGTGGTGACCTTCGAACTGGATGCGCCCGCGGACAGGGGCAAGGAACGCGCCTTCGCGCTCCTCGACGCCCTTGAGATCATCGACATCTCGAACAACCTGGGCGATTCGAAGACACTGATCACCCACCCCGCAACCACAACCCACCGCGCCATGGGCCAAGACGGGCGTGCGGCGATTGGCCTGTCCGACGGCGTCGTTCGGCTTTCGGTGGGCCTTGAGGATGTGAGCGACCTGCAGTCCGACCTCGGAAAGGCGCTTACTTCCTGACCCGTAGGAGGTTCCGGGGTTCCGTCGGGTAAGGAAAACGATCGTCCAAGGTTTCTCCAAGCACCCAGGAGCATCCTTGTCAGCTGAGACCACATCGAGAACGGAGTCTGGGGCAGGCGTCTGATACGCCTCCCGATGCGCGTCCCGCCAAGAGAAAATCTTTGGAAAGGGATGGCAGCAATGTCTATCAGCAGGCGCAATTTTCTTGCGATGGGTGGTTTCGGCGCGCTCGCCGCCGCAACTCTCACCGCTCCTCTCTCCTCCATCAGTGCCCAGTCCGCACCGGTTCTGGACGGCTCGAAACTGAAGCCGTACCTCCTTGCATTCACGCGGCCGCCGTTCCTGGCCCCGTACCGGACCGGCATCAATCCCCTCGACGGAAAGCCGCAGAATTTCTACCGGATCACGCAGCAGGCCGCAGTAGCGTCCCTGGTACCCGGGCTGAAAACCCGGATCCTCGGGTATAACGGGATCTTCCCCGGCCCCACCATCAGCATCAACCAGGGCACCCACGCCGTAGTGACCATGCGGAACCAACTTCCCCAGTCGCACCCGGACTTCGGCACACCGCTGGCGACCTCCACGCACCTCCACGGATCGGCATCGTTGCCCCAGTACGACGGCTATGCCTCCGACACCACGCTTCCCGGGTTCCGGAAGGACTACCTCTACCCCAATTTCCAGCCGGCCCGGACACTCTGGTACCACGACCACGGCGTCCACTACACGGCGCAGAACGCGTATTCCGGGCTGGTCGCGATGTACCAGATCCACGACCCGGTGGAGCGGGCGCTCCTCCCCCAGGGCGAGTTCGACGTGCCTCTCATGGTGAGCGACATCCAGCTCCGCGCGGACGGAAACCCCTACTACGATGACCGCGGGCACAGCGGTCTGTGGGGTGACATCAACCTGGTGAACGGGGTGCCCTGGCCTGTCATGAAGGTCAAGCGCCGGATCTACCGCTTCCGTGTGCTGGTCTGCGGAATCTCACGCGCTTTCAAATTCAGGCTCAGCACCGGAGAGCCGTTGACCGTTGTTGCGACCGACGGAGGGCTCACGCCCCGGGCGATTCCTGTGGGGCAGTACCGGCACGCGAATTCGGAGCGCTACGAGGTCCTGATCGACTTCTCCCGCTACCGCGCCGGCCAGCGGGTCGAGCTGCAGAACCTGCCGCTGGACAACAACACCGAGTACGGCAACACCAGGCGCGTCATGGCGTTCGACGTCACGGATGATGCGTTTGACCGGAATGATCCCACAGCGCTCAGGCTTCCCACCGTGCTCGCCAACAGCGAGCCCATGACCCTCACCCGTGCCATGGCGAAGACCACGCGCCGGCTCCGCGTCGAGCGCCAGAACGGGGAGTGGAAGATCAACGGGAAGAGCTGGGCGGATGTCATCGCCAGCAACTTCCAGTGGGCCGTGGCCAACCCCGGCGTGAACGACGTCGAGATCTGGGAGATCGAGAACAAGTCCGGCGGATGGTTCCATCCCCTGCACATCCACCTTGTTGACTTCCACATCATCAGCCGGAACGGACAGCGGGCGTTCAGCTACGAGGAGGGGCCCAAGGACGTCATGTATGTCGGCGAGAACGAGACGGTCCAGGCGATCATGCGCTTCACACCGCACAAGGGCCGCTACATGGTTCACTGCCACAACCTGCCCCACGAGGACCATGACATGATGCTGCAGTTCCGGGTTGGTCTGAAGGAGGGCGAGGCGGATCCCAATGATCCCATCACGTCCGCCCGCCCCGTCTGGGATGCCCCTGCCGCATAGATGCTCCAAGCTGGGATTCACCTGTGAGTTCGCCTGACCGTTGAACCATCAGGGGCGGTCGGTGCGTCTTCCCAGCAGAGGGGTCGAGTGGCCACTCCCATCCCCCGGGTGTCCAGGGGGTGATTACGGGAGGAATCAAGATGAGTAAAGCAATGCGCGTCCTGTTCGCCATCCTCGCCATCTGCCTGCTGGCGCTGACCGGCTGTGGCGGGTCTGGCGAGACCGAGGCGCCACCGGCCGAGGAAACGGCGGCGGAGGAACCGGCAAGCGAGGAACCGGCGAGCGAGGAACCCACCGAGGGTGAATCCGAGGAACCGACGGAGGGTGCCGCCGGCGGCGGGACCGTCGGAACGCCGCTCGCTGTGGCTGAAACCGACCTGGGCGAGATCGTCGTCGACGCCGAGGGAATGGTCGTCTACTACTTCACCAATGACGAGCCGGATTCAGGGGTGAGCGCCTGCGAGGGCGGTTGCCTTGAGGCCTGGCCGCCGGTGCTGAGTGACAGCGAGACCCCCGAAGCTGAGGGCGTTACCGGAGAACTGGGCACGATCGAAACCCCGGACGGTGAACTCCAGGTCACCATTAACGGCATGCCGATCTACTACTTCGCCGAGGATGAGGCCCCGGGCGACACCAACGGCCAGGGCGTGAACGAGGTCTGGTACGTGGTGGCACCTGACGGCACCATGATCCAGTAAGCCGCGCACTGAGCTGAGCTAGCTGCCCGAGGCGACGTCCCGGGCAGCAAGCGCGTTCCGCAGGGAACGCAGGGCATAGTGCAGGCGGGATTTCACGGTCCCCTCCGGTATCGAGAGGGCCCGTGCAATTTCCGCCGCTGTTTCGCCGCGGAAGTAAAAGTGCAGCACCACGTCGCGGTGGTCGGGCGAGAGTTCGTTGAGCGCGTCCGTCAGCAGCCAGGACGTCAGTAACTGCTCGACGTCGTCGTCCGAGGGCACTTCCGGGAGTTCATCGACGTCGAACTCGTGGCGGCGGAAACCGCTGCGGTACGAGTCGGTGAGGATGTTCCTTGCCACCACAAAAAGCCAGGCCCGGATCTCGAGTTCGCTGTGTCCGCGCATGACCGGGTGTTCCCAGGCACGCAGCAGGGTCAGCTGGACAACGTCATCGGCCAGGAAGACATCGGAGGTGAGCCGGCGGACAAACCGCCGCAGCGCACGCAGGTGGTGGTCCCTGATGACGCTGAGCCACTCCGCCTGTCCCTCGGCCATGTTCGTTCCCCACACTCGACATTCAAGCCATCGCTACCGCGTTACCTACCCATTGACGCCGTGCAAGGTTGGGAAAAGCCTGCGGCTTCTCGAAACACTGTCCCTCCAGTGTGCTCCTCCGCGGCGTCTTCGGAACAGGTGCTGCTAGCCGAGAATGAAGTTCCAGGTGCCCGCCGCCACCGCTGCGGTGACGGCAAGCGCCGCGATCAGCGTCCCCACCAAGACAACGACGACGTCGATCCGGCTGAAGATGCTCTCCCTCGCCCACGTGCGTGGACCCGCCCCGAAACCACGCGCTTCCATCGCGACCGCAAGCCGGGTGGCCCGGCGGATGGCCTGGACCATGAGCCCGAACGCCTGCCCCAGGAAGTTCCCGAACCGCGCCGCCGGGTTGCCTTCATGGGCAACGCCGCGGGCATGCCGCGCAAGCCCCAGGGTCCGCCACTCGTCAAACAGCAGGCCCACCAGACGCATGCCCGCCAGTGCGCCGAGCACAAACCGGTGCGGCGCCTTCAGCCGTTGGGCGAGGGCGTCTGCCAGGTCGGTGGGATCTGTGCTTGCCAGCAGGAAGAGGCCTGGGAGTGCAATGGCGAGCCCGCGCAGCCCGATGGCGAGCCCGGCGTTGACCGAGTCCTCGGTGAACAGCACGGGGCCCAGCTCGAAAAGGACCCTCCCCGTCTTGTCCGCCAGCAGCGCGGTGCCGTACGCGGCGACTATCGCGGCGACCACGAACGGCCAGGTGCGGAACAGCAGCCGGCGCACACTGATGCCCAGCAGCGGGAGCAGCAGCAGTTCACTGACCAGGACAACGCCGGCGCTCACCCAGTCCACGCTGAGCATCACCACCACGGTGATCAGCACCGCGGCGAAGAGCTTGGAGAGCGGGTTGGCCCTGGGCAGCACCTTCCCGGTGATCTCTGGATTCAGCACATCGACGCTCACGCGGCCACCTCCAGCGTTGCGGACGTGCCGTCGACGGCAAGAACCCGGCTTCCGAGTGCGGCGGTGTAGTCACGGTCATGGGTCACAGAGACAACGCACGTGCCGGCGTGGATGAGCTCGGCGAGAAGCGCCACCAGTTCCGCCCAGGTGTGCGCGTCCTGGCCGAAGGTCGGCTCATCGAGGATCAGGATTTCCGGGCCGGTGGCCAGCATTGTCGCCACCGACAGCCGCCGCTTCTCACCGCCCGAGAGGGTGAACGGATTCGCCTTCAACAGGCCGGTAAGGCGCAGCCGCTCAGCGAGGGGGTCGACGCGGCGCCGCACTTCCGCCTCGTCCTGGCGGGCAACCCTGCGGGGCCCGAATTCCAGCTCGTCCAGCACAGTGTGGGTCAGGAACTGGTGTTCCGGTTCCTGGAAGACGGTGCCGATGCGGCTGACCAGTTCAGCGGACTTCCAACCCGCAGGGCTGGTTCCGGCCCTGCGCGCAAGCGGAGGCCGGGCGGCAAGTTCACCGCTGCGGGGCCTGAGCAGCCCGCCGAGCGTGAGTGCGAGCGTCGATTTGCCGGACCCGTTGGGGCCCAGCACGCTGAGAGCTTCCCCGCCGCGGAGGGTGAGGTCAACGTCGTCGAGCACTGCATTTCCGCGCCTGGTCCGCGCGACGGCGAGCCCGGCTGCGTACAGCAGATCGGCGCCGGGCCGGGCGCTGACTGCGGGGGTTTCCGGACGGTAGCCCGGCACCCAGACGCCGGCTTCGATCAGCCGGGCCCTCGTACCTTCCTGCCGGAGCACCACCGAGGGCGCACCGTCGGCGAGGATCCCGCCGTCGGAATCGAGTACCACCACGCGGTCGACGACGTCGGCCCAGACGTCGACGCGGTGCTCCACCACCACCAGGGTGGCTGAGGTCCGTTCGAGCACGCGCACCACGGCGTCCCGCACATCGATGACGCCTGCCGGGTCCAGGTTGGCAGTCGGTTCGTCGAGCAGGAGCAGTCCGGGCTGCATGGCGAGGACGGCCGCCAGGGCGAGCCGTTGCTTCTGGCCGCCGGAGAGCGCCGTGGTGGGGTGGTCCAGCGGGACGTCCAGGCCGACGTCGTCGAGCGCGCGGTGCACTCGCGGCCAGATTTCGGCGCGCGGCACGGCAAGGTTCTCGGCCCCGAACGCCACTTCGTCGCCGACGCGCGCCAGTACCAGTTGCGTATCCGGATCCTGGAGGACCAGACCGGAACGGCCGCGGGCATCGGCCGGGCTGACGCCGTCGACCGTGAGGTGGCCTGCCTGCTCCCCCTCTTCCTGATCTCCCAGGACACCGGCCAGTCCGTGCAGAAGCGTGGACTTGCCGGCACCCGAGGCGCCGAGAAGCAGGACCCGTTCACCGGCTTCAACCGTCAGGTCGATGTCCCGGACTGCCCAGCGTACGCGCCCGGGGTGGCGCCAGCCCCAGCCCCGGGCGGTGATCGGCGAGCCCATGCTAGACGTCAGCCGTGCGGCCCGCAGCGAAGGAGGACAATGCGCCGGTCTTTGCGAGTCCCCGGGTGGCGAGCCAGGGCAGCAGTCCCGCCAGGACCACACCGGAAATGGCGGCGAACACGCCGTACATCAGCTTGAACTCGATGGCCCATTCGACGTTGTACATGATGTTTTCGCTGACCGCCAGGAAAATGCCCGCACTGAGGCCGGCAAGCAGCGCCACGCCGATGTTCCAGCGGCGGTACAGGAACAGCGCGAACACCAGTTCCGCACCGATGCCCTGGACCAGGCCGGAGAGCAGGACGGCCATGCCGAACTGGGTGCCGATCAGCGCCGATACCGCCGCTGCGAGGACCTCACAGTAGATGGCGGCGCCCGGCTTGCGGATGATGAGTCCGCCGAGAACGCCGGCAATCAGCCAGCCGCCGGAGTAGAGGCCTGCCAGCGGTGGGTAGGCCGCAGTGACGGCGGCGATTCCGCTGTAGCCTGCCGACCAGGCGAAGAAGATGACGCCGACGGCCACCGAAATCACGGAAGCGACCACAATATCCACCACGCGCCATTCATAATGGCGCCGGGATGTGGCCGGGGTGGGGCTCTTTGTTTCAGTCATGGTGTTTGATCCTCCTGGGTGCAGGAGGGGAAGGCACACCGGCAGGACGCCGGTTGCCCTGAGAACTCGACTCCCTTCGCCGGTACTAGCCGGATCAGGTTCGAGGGTCTGCGGTGGTCCGCACTCTCAGCGCCCACCACCTACGTGGCTGCGCTCCCCTGTCGTTGTTTTGAGCGATACCAACTCTACACCCGCCGCTCCCGTCTCCGCCGTCGTCGCGTCATCTATCGCCGCGGGGATAACGCTAGGCTGGGACCAAGGACAAGCCGACTGAAAGAGGCACCATGAACACGATCTTCAAACTGATGGGCGTTGGACTGGGCATTGGAGCGGGGCTCGTAGGCACACAGCTGGTCGACTTCATCTGGAAGCGGGTTACCGGAAACGAGCCTCCAAAAGACAAGGAAGGCCTGGAGAACAGCCTGCGGTCGGCCTTGGCATTTGCGGTCATTTCCGGAACGGTGAGCACCACTATCCGCGTCCTCACGAACCGGACCACACAGCAGGCCATCCGCCGCTACGAGCGCACCCGCCACATCACTTAGGAATCGCCCGCGCAGATCGACGGCGTCCCCGTTTGGGTGTGATCCCTGTTCCTGCTTCACGCATGATCCCCGTTTGCGTGTGTGGATAAGTTGTGGGTGACTGCTCCTCCACATTGCCGGGTTTCGGTCGGTATTAGTACGTGTCTTCGATAATATTTTGGTATGGCCGTCGCATCGCTCGAACACCACGGGGAAGATGATTCTCTCCTGCGTGGAATGCGTTCGGATTTGCTGGCTTTCGCCCACCACTTCGAATCGGGTTATCTCCTCCTGGACCGGGAGGAGGTTGTTGCGGCTCTTGTCGGGGTGGAGGAGATCTCCCGGGTGGTGGATCACCTTCAGACCCTGGTTGCCCGGGCCGCCGAAGACCACTCACTTGCCGGCACGGACGCCCAGGAAGCCCATAAGGGGACGGCAGAGTACCTGCGGGCGAAGCTCGGGGTCAGCCGTTCCGAGGCAAACCGCCGGTTGCGGCTGGGCCAGGACGTGCTTCCCGAGGTTCCGGGGCCGGGTGCACCGGTCCAGGCTCCGCTGCCTGTCCTGGCCGCTGCAACGCGTGCCGGAGCGTTCAGCACCCGGGCGGCGATGGTGATCAGGGACGCCGTTCACCGTGTCCGGGCTGTCGCGACCGGCCGCCAGGTGGAGGCCATGGAGGAACACCTGGTCCGCCAGGCCGTGGAGTCTGATGAGGACGTGCTGCGGGTCCTTGCCCGGCGTTGGGAAAGCGTGATCGACCAGGACGGCGTGGAACCAACGGAGAAGGTCCTCCGGGCCAGGCAGGGCGTCTTCCTGCGCGGTAGGCGTCATGGCCTGCACTTCCTGGAGATCGGCGCCACCGATGAGCAGTTTGAGTACCTCCTGACCGTCATGAACACGGCCACCAACCCCCGAGTGAACGGCACCACCCCACCCGGAACGCAGACCAACGGCCCAACCCGTGCGCAGGAGTTGCTCGAGGGGCTGGTGTCCGGCTGCCGGATCGCCCTTGCCGGTGACGGTCTGCCGGCCACCGGGGGTCACCGCCCGCAGGTGATGGTCACCATCAACTACCGGGATCTCCTGAGCGATCTGGGGCAGGACGGCCATGCGGTCTTCGCCGAGCAGGTGAGCGCCCGGAGCATCCGTAAACTGGCGTGCGAGGCGGACATCCTGCCGCTGGTGCTCGGCGGTAAAGGTCAGGTCCTGGACATCGGACGGGCCCAACGCCTCTTCCCGCCGCACCTGCGGCGGGCACTGGTTGCCCGCGACAAGGGCTGCGCCTTCCCGGACTGCACGGTGCCCGCCACCTGGTGCGAAGCCCACCACATCGTCCCGTGGGCAGCGGGCGGAACCACCAGCATCAGCCACGGCGTGCTGCTCTGCTCCCGGCATCACCACCTGATCCACGAGGGCAACTGGTCGGTCGAATCAGTTCAGGGAATCCCATGGTTCCGGCCACCGAAATACATCGACCCCCACCGGAACCCCAAACGCAACCGGTACCGGCAAGTGGAAGAAGCCGTCCACCACCAACTCGCACACACCGGACCCAGCACCGCGCCACCATGACCGGAAGACGCCTGGGCAGGAGGAGCGTCGGCCAACATGGGCAAAATCGGGAGCAAAACGGCGAGCATGAGAGCTATGCCGGAAGTGCCTCCCGGATCTTCGCCGCGGCCGCCTGCGGATCATCGGCCTCGGTAATGGCGCGTACCACGACAACGCGTTTGGCGCCGGCCGCAACCACCTCTTCGACGTTCTGCAAGTCGATCCCGCCAATAGCAAACCACGGCTTGAGCGACTGGCCGCGCTGCGCGTGCACTTCTTCGAGCTGCGCTGCGTTCCGCACCAGGTCCAACCCGACGGCGGTGCGGCCCGGTTTGGTCGGCGTGGCCCAGACGGGGCCGGTGCAGAAATATCCAACGTCGTCATTCGAGGCGGCCGCGGCCACCTGCTCCGGTGAATGCGTTGAAAGGCCGATCACTCCGCCCTCATGGAGGAAGGGGCGGGCAAACTCGGGTGGTAGATCGCGCTGCCCGACGTGCAGCACGGGAGCACCGCTGACCGCCGCGATGTCGGCGCGGTCATTGACAGCCCAGAGCTTCCCGCGGGAAACGGCCGACGCGCGCAGCACCTGGAGCAGTTCGAGCTCCTGTGCTGCCTCAAGAGACTTGTCCCTCAACTGGATGATGTCCACCCCGCCAGCAAAGGCGGCGTCGACAAATTCGCCGAAGTCCTGCTGGCGCTGTCGTGAATCCGTGCACAGGTAGAGGCGGGCAGAGTGAAGTTGCATACCCTCTACAATAAGTGGGTACTGCGGGAGCCAAACCGCGTCCGGGACATATTCGGACGCGTGCCGGCTGAGAGGGCGTTCGGCGCCGACCGCGTTGTGAGAACAACGAACCTGATCCGGATCATGCCGGCGTAGGGAAGGACCCTGGTGGAAACAGACGTGGACGTCGCCGTCGTCGGCGGAGGAATTATCGGGCTCGGGATTGCGTGGGAAGCGATCCGCAGGGGACACACCGTGACGGTGATCGATCCGGATCCAGCCGCAGGTGCCACCCACGCGGCAGCCGGCATGATCGCGCCGGCGAGCGAGCTCCACTACCGCGAGGAGCACCTGCTTCGGCTCACCCTCGATTCAGCCGCCCGGTACCCTGAATTCCTCGCGTCCCTGACCTGGACGGGCATCGATCCCGGGTTCCGGCGGACCGGAACAATAGTGCTCGGCTTTGACGGCGCCGACCGGCAGGCTCTCGCCGATCTTCAGGCGGTACAGGCGCGCAACTCCCTCGTAGTGGAGCAGGTGTCCCTGCGCGAAGCGCGCCGATCGGAGCCGATGATCGGACCCGCTGCGACTGCCGCATTCCGCGCGCCGGAGGACCATCAGGTGGACCCCCGCAAACTGGCCGCGGCACTGCTCGCTGCCGTGACATCCCGCGGAACGCTGGTCCGTGCCGCGGCGACCGGCGTCGAACGGGACGGCAGCCATGTGACCGGTGTTCGTCTGGCTGACGGGAGCGTGCTTCGCGCCGGCTCCACGACTATTGCGAATGGACTCGCTGCGGCCGGGCTTGCCGGTCTGCCCTGCCGGCTTCCACTGCGGCCCGTCTACGGCGATATCCTCCGTCTTCGGGTGCCCGAGGCGCTACAGCCACTGCTGACGCACACCGTACGCGGACTGGTGCGGGGACATCCCGTCTACATGGTTCCCCGGACCGACGGCACCGTGGTGCTTGGCGCAACCATGCGCGAGGACGGCAGCAATGCAGTGTCCGCAGGCGGGGTCTACCAGCTGCTCCGCGACGCGCAGCAGCTCATCCCGGCTGTCTCCGAGCTGGAACTTGTCGAAGTACTGTGCCGTGCGCGTCCCGGCACTCCGGACAACGCGCCGCTGCTCGGTCAGGTTGAGGGTTGCGACAGGCTCCTGATCGCCACCGGTTTCTTCCGCCACGGCGTGCTCCTGACGCCCACGGCCGCCGCAGTGTGTGTGGATCTACTGGAGGGGAAGCCCGGGCCGCCAGGCCTGGAGCGGTACACACCGAACAGATTCGAGGAGGGATGAACATGAACAGAACAGCCATCACGGTGAACGGCACACCGTCAGACACCGCTGCCGCAGACCTGCTGCAGCTGATCGCGGAGATCACGGGAAGGGCGCTGCAGCCCACCGGACAACCGGCCGACGGGGCACGCCTCGGCGTGGCCGTGGCAGTGAACTCGACAGTGGTTCCGCGCAGCCAGTGGTCGGGCCGGAGACTATCCGACGGGGACGACGTTGAACTCGTCACCGCCGTCCAGGGAGGATGACCATGAGCTCGGATCCAATCGAAAGTGTTGACCCTCTGATCATCGACGGGGTTCTGCTGGGCTCCCGACTGATCATGGGAACCGGGGGAGCGCCCAGCCTGGACGGGCTCGGCGAGGCGCTCGCCGCCTCCGGCACCGAGCTGACCACCGTCGCAATGCGCCGCTACACGCCACAGACGGGCGCGTCACTCTTTCAGCTCCTGCACTCCCAGGACATGCGGATCCTGCCGAACACGGCAGGTTGCTTTACCGCCCGTGAAGCTGTCCTCACGGCCGAGCTGGGACGTGAGGCGCTGGAAACCAACTGGGTCAAGCTTGAGGTGATCGCTGACGAGCAGACTCTGCTGCCTGACGCCGTTGAACTGGTGGAGGCGACCCAATCCCTGGTGGCCCGCGGATTCACTGTCTTTGCGTATACCAACGACGATCCCGTGCTGGCCCTCCGGCTCGAGCAGTTGGGCGCCGCCGCGGTGATGCCGCTGGGCGCACCGATCGGTACGGGACTGGGCATCCTGAACCCGCATAACATAGAACTCATTGTGTCCCGTGCGGGCGTGCCCATCGTTCTTGATGCCGGGATCGGCACGGCGTCGGATGCTGCGCTCGCCATGGAACTCGGGTGCGACGCCGTGCTGCTGGCCACCGCCGTTACCCGCGCCCAGGATCCGGTGGCGATGGCGACTGCCTTCCGGCACGCTGTTGTCGCCGGCCGTCTGGCGTCACGGGCAGGCAGGATCCCGAAGCGGGAGCACGCCCTCGCGTCGTCCTCCTTCGCAGGCCGGGCTGACCTGTAATCGGGACTGAGGGAGCGCGGGCTCACCTGCACAGTACGGGCGCGGGCTCACCTGCACCGTGCGGGCGCGGGCCCACCTGCCCATGCGAAGGCGTCAGCGCCGCTTCAGGATTGACGTCATGGCTTCGGCATCCGCGTGTTCGCGGTGCCGCCCAAACCACCAGGCGGCTGCCACCGTGACTACGGTCGAGACCAGCATCGGCAGAAGCCAGGCCAGCCAGAACAGGTCCGGGTGATAGCCCAGCCCGGCAAACTGCAGGATGATCCACAGGATCAGCGCTGAGGTGAGGCAGATGCCGGGCAGGAGCAGCACCCCGTACCGGTGGTGTCGCCGGTCAGCGAACCAGACAAAGAAGCCCACCGACAGAGCGACGCCGGTGACGACTATCAGCGAGACCACGGGTACACCTGCTTTGTCAGAGAGCGCCGAAACCGATGCGGCGGGTTTCACTCTCGCCGATTTCCACGTAGCCCAGAACGGCGGAGGGAACAATGACCTGGCGTCCCTTGCTGTCTGTCAGGCGCAGCTCGGCGCCACCGTTCATGGCCTTGCTGACGACGTCCGCTACCGCTTCAGCGGTTTCGTTCGACTCCAGGACAATCTCGCGGGTGACGTTCTGTACGCCGATCTTGATCTCCACAGCGGGCCTTTCATGTGACGGATAGGGAAGGTGCGACGGCGCCCGTTGTCAGCGCCGCCAAACTAAGGGAAATGTAACTCAGATTTCCTTGGGGAATCGACTGATTCCGCGCCAAGCTAAACGGTAGATGAGCTCGCTTGCGGTATCGATGTCCAGGCCGCCGTCGGTTTCAAGCCAGTAGCGCGCGCTCACCTGGGCCATGCCGGCCATCGCGCGTCCAAGGAGGGTGGCTTCCAGATGGGAGAGCCTGGTGTCTCCCGAAATGACCCCCGCAATCTGGTCCGCAAAGTGCGCATTGAACGCCTCGAGGCGGCGGCTGACATCCGGATCGTTATTCAGGTCCGATTCGAACACGATCCGGTGCGCCTGGCTGTCCTGGGCAATGAACTGGAAGTACGCGCGCATGGTGGCGTGCACCCGCAGCTTGTTGTCGGACGTGGACTGCAGCGCCTCGACGAGCAGCTCCGTCAGCGAAGCCAGATGGCTCTCCAGGAGGGCAAGGTACAACTCCCTCTTGCCCGGGAAATGCTGGTAGAGCACAGGCTTGCTGACGTGCGCCACTTCGGCGATTTCATCCATGGCAGCACCGTGGTAGCCGTTGGCAACGAACACCTCATGGGCCGCGTTCAACAGCTGGCGTCGCCGCTCGTCTCGCGGCAGCCGAACGGCCTTTCCGCTCGCCGGTGCCTCTGAAGTCACGTGTCTGGGCCTTCGGTCGTGTGTCTGGTACTGAATCAGGTTGTCCCCGCCCCTACAGCGGGGTTCCCAGTCTACCCGCGCAGCCCCGCACCGGGAGGCCACGCGCGCGGAGATTGCGGCTGAACCCGTGCATTGCGCAGTACCGCACTGCTGGGCATACATTGAAGCATGAGTGTTTTGACTCCTGCCCCCGGTCCGCTGGTGGAGCCGCACGCTGCTCTCAGCAGGGAAGAAACAGAGCGGTACTCCCGGCACCTCATTCTTCCCGAGTTCGGCGTCGATGCCCAGAAACGGCTCAAGAACGCGAAGGTGCTGGTGATCGGCGCCGGCGGGCTCGGTTCACCCGCGCTCCTGTATCTGGCGGCTGCCGGCGTGGGGACGCTGGGCATCGTGGATGACGACGTCGTCGACGTTTCCAATCTGCAGCGGCAGGTGATTCATGGGGTCAGCAATGTCGGCCAGACCAAGGCGGCCTCCGCGGAGCAAAGCATTGCGGACCTCAATCCGCACGTGTCTGTCGTGCGGCACGAGGTACGGCTGGACACCAGCAATGTCCTCGAGATCTTCGCCGGGTATGACCTCATTCTGGACGGGACGGACAACTTCGCCACCCGGTACCTGGTCAGTGACGCCGCTGAAATCCTGGGCAAACCGTACGTCTGGGGTTCCATCCTGCGCTTCGACGGGCAGGTGAGCGTTTTCTGGGCCAAGCCCTCCGTCGGCGGACCCAGCTACCGCGACCTGTATCCGGAGGCCCCACCGCCCGGCGCTGTTCCCTCCTGCGCTGAGGGGGGAGTGTTGGGGGTGCTGTGCGCCCAGATCGGTTCGGTCATGGTCAACGAGGCGATCAAACTCATCACGGGGATTGGCACTACCCTGTTGGGGCGGGTGCTCATCTTCAACGCGCTGGACATGACCTGGCGGGAACTTCGGGTGCGGCGGGACCCTTCCGCTGCTCCGATCACCGAATTGTCGGACTACGAGGCATTCTGCGGTCTCAAGCCGGCTGAGGGCGGGGCTTTAGGCGAGCTTCCCTCGATCACCGCTGCGCAACTGGAGGAACTACTGCAGGAGCGTGCCTCAGGGGCCCGGGACTTCGATCTGATCGATGTACGGGAACCCGGGGAATACGAGATTGTCCGGATCGACGGCGCCACCCTGATACCCCAGAACCGGATCCTCAGCGGAGAGACGCAGCTCGACGCGAAACGTGAGATCTACGTCCACTGCAAGGCAGGCAGCCGCTCAGCCAATGTTGTCCGTTATCTGCGGGAACAGGGTGCGCGGCAGGTGTACAACGTGGACGGCGGGATCCTGCAGTGGGTTCGTGACGTGGAGCCCGACAAGCCGGTGTACTGAGCGGGATCTACACCGAACGGGATCCAGTCGGAGCGAATCCCTGGTGAGCGGCATCCACACCGCGCGGATGCTTACTGAGCAGAATCCAGCGGTGCCCTGTCAGCGAGCTGGAAGTCCGAGAGCCCGCAGTCAGGCCGTCTCAGCGCGGGCCTGGGCACCATCGCTGACGGGACAGGACTGCTGGGGCGCGGCTTCGGCGGTGTCCTCGGGCTCGATCCCGTAGAGTGCCTCAAGCGCCGCAGTGTAGTCATCCTGGCGGCCCTCGGCGGCGAGCTGCCGGGCGCGGACGGTGGGCACGTGAAGCAGTTGCCGCACCATCCGCCGCAGCGCGAACTCGACTTCCTCGGCGGCGGCCGTGCAGCCGTGCTGGGCACGGACCCTTGCCATCTCCGCATCCAGAACCTGCTGGGTGTGCTTGCGCAGCGCGACGATGGAGGCGTCAACGGAGCGGGAAGCAATCCGTTCCTGGAAGGAAGCGGCTGCCGTGGAAACCAGTTCTCCAGCCTGCCGCAATGACTCCGCCTGTTCCTCGGGCGCGGCAAGGCGTACCGATTCCAGGGTGATGAGCTCGACGTTGTCCACGGAATCAACCGCGGGATCGAAGTCGTGGCTCAGGGCCAGATCGACGATCACCAGCGAGCGATCAACGCCCTCGCGGAGCTTGCGGATGTCATCGGCGCTCACCCGTTGCTCGCTGCCGCTGCAGCCAATGACGATGTCCGCGCGCGTGAGTGCAGCCGGAAGCATTTCACCGGTGAGCGCCGTTCCGCCCCGTGTGGCAACGAAACTCTCAGCGCGTCCGGACGGCGAGTAGACGGAAATATCAGTGCAGCCCCGCTCGCGGAGCAGCGCCATGGTGGCACCGGCATAGGCGCCCGTACCGAAGACAACCACTGACTTCTCCGCGAGGTCGCCTGTGCTCGAAAGGTCCGCAGCAAGATCGAGTGCAACCGAGACGATTGAGCGCCCGCGCGCGCCGAGGGCGGTCTGGGCTCCGACATCACGGGCGGTCCGGGAAGCCGCCTGGAACAGGCGGACAAGGCCGCCGCTTGCCGTGCCGACCCCCTGCGATTCAATGAGGGCCCGCCGCACCTGTCCTGCGATCTCCCGCTCACCGACGACGGCGGAATCCAGGCCCGCGCTGACGCTGAAGAGGTGACGCGGAACTTCATGGCCGGTCATGGTGGTGAAGGAATCCGACACCTTGCTCTTGGGCAATCCGGACTGGGCGCTGATGGCGGAGATGATGGAGGCGCGTGCCGCTTCAATGTCCGCCTCGGAAGCCGCTTCGCCGTAGATCTCGAACCGGTTGCAGGTTGCCAGCGCCACTGCTCCGGTGAGCGCTGGACTGTCCTGAAGCGCGGACGAAGCGACCTGGGACGCCCCGACGCTTAGGCGGGCCACGGTCTCCAGGTCGATATCCGAGTGGGTCGCAACCAGGGAAAAGTAGTTCACAGCCATCCCAGCATAGCCAACAGCGGCATCCAGACCCTAATAGGTAAACCTAAGTTCCAAGGTTCTTCCAGCGTCGAAAATCCGCGCCGTTAAGCCGAATTAGCGGCTGGGCCGTGAGTGCTGAGGGATCCCCGGCAGAGGTGATTTCTCCCACCCATGGACCGCCCGGTTATCCAAGCGGGTGGAACTTCGGCAGAATCGAGTCATGACCCTCAGCGAAACGCATCCCCTGACGGACGGTAGGACGTCGGAGTCTCCGCTCATTCAGGCCTACCGCGGGCGTACTCCCTCCCGCCGTCCGGTCTGGTTCATGCGGCAGGCAGGGCGTTCCCTTCCCGAGTACCGTGCGCTCCGCGAAGGCACCGCCATGCTTGATGCGTGCCTCGACCCCGCGATGGCCGCTGAGATTACCCTTCAGCCGGTGAGGCGCCATGACGTCGACGCCGCGATCTTCTTCTCCGACATCGTGATTCCGCTCAAGCTCGCCGGAGTTGACGTGGACATCGTGCCCGGCGTGGGCCCGGTTCTGGGCAGCCCTATCCGAAGCGCGTCCGATGTTGCCGCGCTTCCCGAGCTGACGGACGCCGCGCTGGAGCCGATCCGGGAGGCCGTGGCACGCACTGTCGCCGAGCTGGGAAGCACACCCCTGATCGGGTTCGCGGGAGCGCCGTTCACCCTCGCCGCCTACATGGTCGAGGGAAGGCCGTCCCGGGACCACCTCGGCCCCCGCACCATGATGCACGCGGATCCGCATACCTGGCGGGCGCTCACCGAGTGGGCAGCGGATGCTTCCGGGCTCTTCCTCCGTGCGCAGCTGGAAGCCGGCGCGAGTGCAGGCCAGCTCTTCGATTCCTGGGCTGGATCGCTGGGCCTTGCCGACTATGTGGAGCACGTGGCGCCGGCGTCGTCCCGTGCCCTGGACCATGTCCGCGACCTGGGCGCGCCCCTGGTGCACTTCGGAACGGGAACCTCGGAACTGCTGGTCGCAATGCGCGACGTCGGCGTGGACGTGGTGGGCGTCGACTACCGCCTCCCGCTGGATGAGGCGAACAAGCGGCTCGGAGGAACAGTTCCGTTGCAGGGCAACATCGACCCGGCGCTGCTCTCGGCTCCCTGGGAGGTACTGGAAGCCCATGTGCGGGCCGTTCTGGACGCCGGCTCATCGGCACCCGGGCACGTCGTCAACCTCGGTCACGGGGTCCCCCCGGAAGCGGATCCCGACGTGCTGACGCGCGTGGTCTCCCTCATCCATTCGGTGCCGCCGGGCCGATGA
>NZ_KI914586.1:80775-86269 GCF_000520475.1 Arthrobacter sp. 35/47 | reverse complement strand
GCTCCCGCCGTCGTCGTTCTCGGCGGCGGCATTGCGGGACTGTGCGCAGCCCGGGAACTCACTGCCGCCGGTCGCCGCGTGACCGTGCTGGAGGCCTCCGCCACTTTCGGCGGATCGGTGGCCGGCCATGAACTGGCCGGCCTGACGCTCGACGCCGGCGCGGAATCGTTCTCCACCCGCTCCGACACTGTGCCCGCCCTGGCCCGCGAGCTGGGACTGGGGGCGCTGGTCCGCACCCCGAACCCCACCGGTGCCTGGCTGTATCTGCCCGGGCAGGATGGCCGGGGGCAAGCGTTCCCGCTGCCCGCATCGGGGCTTCTCGGCATTCCGGCCGACGTTCGTGATCCCGGCCTGACCGCGCTGATCGGCCGCGCGGCGACTGTGCGCGCCGGCCTCGACCGCGCGCTGCCCCTGGGCGGGCTGCTGAACCAGGAGCAGCTCAGCCTGGGTGCCGTGGTGCGGGCCCGCATGGGCGCGGAGGTGCTGAAACGGCTCGTTGCGCCGGTGGTCGGAGGTGTCCTGTCCGCTGACCCCGATGACCTGGACGTCGACGCCGCCGTTCCCGGTCTGCGCGCCATGATGCCTCCCGCCGTCGTCGTTCTCGGCGGCGGCATTGCGGGACTGTGCGCAGCCCGGGAACTCACTGCCGCCGGTCGCCGCGTGACCGTGCTGGAGGCCTCCGCCACTTTCGGCGGATCGGTGGCCGGCCATGAACTGGCCGGCCTGACGCTCGACGCCGGCGCGGAATCGTTCTCCACCCGCTCCGACACTGTGCCCGCCCTGGCCCGCGAGCTGGGACTGGGGGCGCTGGTCCGCACCCCGAACCCCACCGGTGCCTGGCTGTATCTGCCCGGGCAGGATGGCCGGGGGCAAGCGTTCCCGCTGCCCGCATCGGGGCTTCTCGGCATTCCGGCCGACGTTCGTGATCCCGGCCTGACCGCGCTGATCGGCCGCGCGGCGACTGTGCGCGCCGGCCTCGACCGCGCGCTGCCCCTGGGCGGGCTGCTGAACCAGGAGCAGCTCAGCCTGGGTGCCGTGGTGCGGGCCCGCATGGGCGCGGAGGTGCTGAAACGGCTCGTTGCGCCGGTGGTCGGAGGTGTCCTGTCCGCTGACCCCGATGACCTGGACGTCGACGCCGCCGTTCCCGGTCTGCGCGCCATGATGCGCCGGCACAGATCCCTCGGCGCAGCCGTCGGCGCCATGCGGGCAGCCGCGCCGGCGGGAACCGCCGTAGCCGGCCTCGAGGGCGGCATGCACCAGCTGACCAGTGCGCTGACGCAGCGGCTGGAGCGCGACGGCGCTGCGCTGCATCCTTCGGAAGCTGCACGGAATCTCGCCCGGACACCCGAGGGCTGGAGCATCACCACATCGTCGCGGACGCTGACGGCCGATGCGGTGGTAGTTGCAACGGACGGTCCCACCGCCGTCGACCTGCTGGCTTCCACGGTGCCCCGGATCCAGGAGGACAGGCCGGCCGTGGTGCCGGCAGTGGCGCTGGTGAGCCTGGTGGTGGATGTTCCGCAGCTCGATGCGGCGCCGCGGGGGACCGGCGTCCTGGTGGCACGGAACGTCGCCGATGTACGGGCCAAGGCCCTCACGCATGCCACCGCAAAGTGGCCATGGCTGGCAGCAGCGGCGGGCCCGGGAAACCATGTGCTCCGCCTTTCCTTCGGGCGGGGGGCAGACGGCGACGACACGGCCCGGCTTCCCGACGACGAGCTTCAGTCGATCGCACTGCATGATGCGTCGGTACTGCTGGGGGTCGATATCAGCCCATCGGACGTCGTCGACTGGGATGTGGTGCGGTGGACCAACGCGCTTCCGCACGCCACCCTGGGCCACCGGGACCGGGTGGCACGCATCCGCGCTGCAGCCGCGAATGAGCGCGGACTGGAAATCACCGGTGCCTGGCTTGCGGGCACCGGCCTGGTGTCGGTGATCGACAACGCGCGTGACCGTGGGGCGGCGCTCGCGAGACGGCTTCTCGCCGGGCGCTAACACTCTCCGCCCGAACGTTGATAATCTTCTACCAGCTGTAGAACCCACCAATTTTCATTTGCCTGTTGACAGGAGCAGACTGGATCCATGAGCGAGAATACGGGTTACGAACACGCGCAGGGCACTTCCACCGGCAGCACCCTTCAGGACGGCGACGACGCCGGGGCCGGCCAGTTCTACACGCTCTGGACCGTTTTCAAGCGGTCCGCCGGTGCGCCCGACGACGGCGGTGCACTGGACGCCGCAACCGCCGAACTCGCTGCGGCCGGGGTCACCGTCCGCGGTTTCTATGATGTTTCCGCCATGCGTGCCGAGGCCGACATCATGGTGTGGCTCCACGGCACCCGTCCGGAAGACCTCCAGGCCGCTGTGCGCACCCTTCGCCGGACGGCAACGCTGGCCGGGACGGACATCGTGTGGTCTGCGATGGGCGTGCACCGCGACGCGGAGTTCTCCAAGAGCCACTCGCCTGCCTTTTCACGGGGCGTCGCACCGGCTGAATGGGTATGCGTGTACCCGTTCGTCCGCTCGTACGAGTGGTACATCCTGCCCACCGAGGAACGCCGTGAAATGCTCTACGACCACGGCATGAAGGGCCGTGAGTTCCCGCAGGTCATCTCCAACACGGTGTCCTCCTTTGCCCTCGGTGACTGGGAGTGGATCCTGGCCCTTGAGGCGCCCGAACTCGTGGATCTGGTTGACCTCATGCGCTACCTCCGCGAGACCGAGGCCCGTCGGCATGTCCGCGAGGAAGTTCCGTTCTACACAGGCCGGCGGATCACCGCCCAGGAAGCAGCAGAGGTACTCCGATGACCACTCCAACCTTCCACCCCCTCGACGGAGTCAGTGACAACGGACGCATGGAGCCGAAGAAGTACGACGCCATTGTCCTGGCATCCTTCGGCGGACCGGAAGGCCAGGATGACGTCATTCCCTTCCTGCGCAACGTGACCCGCGGCCGTGGGATCCCTGACGAACGCCTCGAAGAGGTCTCGCACCACTACCGCGCCTTCGGCGGCATCAGTCCCATCAACCAGCAGAACCGGGAACTGAGGGCGGCCATGGAGGCCGAACTCGCCCGCCGCGGCATCGACCTACCGGTGCTCTGGGGCAACCGGAACTGGGCACCGTTCATCGCGGACACACTGAAGGACGCGTACGACGCCGGTCACCGCCGCATCCTCGCCGTCACCACCAGTGCCTACTCCTGCTATTCCAGCTGCCGGCAGTACCGCGAAGACCTCGGAATGGCGCTGGTGGAGACAGGCCTTGACGGCCGGCTCGAGGTGGACAAGGTCCGCCAGTACTTCGACCACCCGGGGTTCGTGGAGCCCTTCGTCGAAGGAGTCACCAAAGGTCTGAAGTCGGTGCGGGAACGCCTGGCTGCCGACGGTGAGTCCAACGCCCCGGTCCACATCATGTTCGCCACCCACTCGATCCCCACCGCCGATGCCGAAGCCGCGGGCCCACGGAACGAGGACGGCGGGCCTGCCCTGGAGGACGGCGCGTACGTGGCCCAGCACCTCGCCACAGCGCAGGCGGTGCTTGACCGGGTGCCGGAGGCCGCTGATGCCCAGTGGTCCCTGGTGTACCAGTCCCGCTCCGGCGCCCCGCACATCCCGTGGCTCGAGCCCGACATCAACGACGCGCTGGCTGATCTCGCGGCCACCGGAGTCAAGGGCGTGGTCATTGTGCCGCTCGGCTTCGTGAGCGACCACATGGAGGTTGTCTGGGACCTGGATACCGAGGCGATGGAAACCTGCGCCGAACTGGGCCTGGTCGCCGAGCGGGTCCCCACCCCGGGCACCCACGCCAAGTTCGTTGCCGGGCTCATCGACCTGGTCAGTGAGCGCACAGCGGACAACACCATCATCGAGCGCCCTTCGACCACCGACCTGGGCCCCTGGTATGACGTGTGCCGGCCCAATTGCTGTGCAAACCGCCGCGGCGAGAAGCCCACCATCGCGGGCGCCGATTCCACCGTCGGGCTTCCGGAGACAGAACAGGCATGAGCGGGACCGTCCGCGTCGGCACCCGCGCCAGCGCACTGGCGCTGACCCAGACCACAACGGTCGCGGAGTCGCTTGCCCGCCTGGGCGGAGTGGGGTACGAGCTGGTGCGGGTCAGCACCACCGGAGACGTCAACCGGGCGTCCCTGTCCCAGATCGGCGGAACCGGCGTCTTCGTCGCCGCGCTCCGGGATGCCCTGCTCGAGAACGCCTGCGACGTCGCGGTCCATTCCCTGAAGGACCTCCCGACCGGTGACGCAGACGGGCTGACCGTCGCGGCAATCCCGGAACGGGCTGATATCCGGGACGCCCTGTGCGCCAGGGACGGACTGAAACTCGCGGATCTGCCTGCCGGCGCCAGCGTCGGCACCGGGTCGCCACGCCGGGCAGCGCAACTGAAGGCCGCACGCCCGGACCTGTCAGTCATCGACATCCGCGGGAACGTCGACACCCGGCTGGCCCGCGTGGCCGGACTGGTCGAGGGCGGACCGGGTGACCTCGACGCCGTAGTGCTCGCCGCGGCCGGCCTGTCCCGCCTTGGCCGCCAGGAGCTGATCACCGAGTACCTCGAACCGAGTTTCATGCTGCCTGCGCCGGGGCAGGGAGCACTCGCTGTGGAGTGTCGGAGCGCCGACGCCGGATCCTCGCCTTTCGCCGAAGCACTCCGCCGGTATGACCACGCGCCCACCCGGCTGGCGGTCACCGCCGAGCGGGCCGTCCTGCGCCGGCTCGAAGCCGGCTGCACCGCGCCCATCGGTGCGCTTGCAACCGTCGACGGTGGCCTGCTGACCCTCGAAGCGGTGGTCTGCAGCCCCGATGGAAGTGCCCTGCTGCGGCGGACGCAGACGACGAGGGAGCTCACCGTGGACGGTGCTGCGTCGGTTGGTGTTGTGCTGGCCGAGGAGCTTCTTGCCGGCGGGGCAGCGGAGATAGCCGGGCTCGCAGTCACGTCATGACTGCCGATGCGGCCGCCGGAGACCTCTCCGGGATCACCGTTGCACTGCTGCGGAGTCCGGAGCGCGCGGCAGCGACGGCGGCAGTGCTGACCGCCCGCGGGGCCAACCCCCTGGTGGTGCCGCTGATTGACTGGGAGCTGCCGGCGGATACCCGGGAACTGGACCGGTTCTTGGGCGCCGCGTCCTCCTACGACTGGCTGGTGCTCACCAGTGTGACCACGGTGGCGGTCCTCGCACAGCGTGCCGAAGCCCGGAACGTGTCCCTGAGGTCGTTGGTGGGCAGCGCCAGGGTGGCCGCCGTCGGATCCGCTACCCGCGCCGCACTTGAGGCACTCGGCCTTGCAGTTGACCTCACTCCTGCAGAGGACCAGTCGGCGGAGGGCCTGCTGGCCTGCCTTCCGATTACGGAAGGAAGGCCCGCGCGGGCCTTCCTTCCGCAATCGGACCTTGCCGCTGACACGCTTCAGACCGGCCTGACCGGACACGGGTGGACCGTTGATGCCGTCACCGCCTACCTGACCGTCGACTACC
>NZ_KI914586.1:39340-80675 GCF_000520475.1 Arthrobacter sp. 35/47 | reverse complement strand
CGGGTAGGCGGGGACGTTCCCGGAACACCCGCAGGGACGTGCGGGCGGAAGGAACTGTCGGCGGCCATCCGGCAGGGGAGGGTTGACGCCGTCGTCGTCACCTCGCCCAGCATCGCGGTCCGCCTGCATGCCATGATGGGAGCGCTGCCTGAGTCCGTAGCGACTGTCGCCATCGGGCGGCGGACCGCGCGGGAAGCGTCCGCACTCGGGATGAGGATCGACGCAACGGCCGCGTCCCCCAGCCCGTCAGGCATCGCCGATGCGGTGCGCACCGCCGTCGTCAATCATCGGAAGAGGAACTAACACATGAGCTTTCCCCAGCACCGGCCCCGCCGGCTGCGCTCAACTCCGGCGATCCGCAGGCTGACCGCGGAGAACCGGGTCAACGCCGCAGAGCTGATCCTGCCCGCGTTCATCCGTGAGGGACTGAGCGAGCCGGTGTCCATCAGCTCGATGCCCGGAGTCGTCCAGCACAGCACGGATACGCTGCGGCGGGCGGCAGCGGAAGCCGCTGAACTGGGCGTCGGCGGCATCATGCTGTTCGGCATTCCTGCGCACCGCGACGCGACCGGCAGCGCCGGAATCGATCCCGACGGGGTCCTCAACCGGGCGATCGCGGACGTGCGCGCCGAAGTGGGGGATGCGCTCGTCGTGATGAGCGATGTGTGCCTCGACGAATTCACCGACCACGGACACTGCGGCGTGGTGGCTGATGACGGGTCGGTGGACAATGACGCCACCCTGGGCCTTTACGCGCAGATGGCCGTGGCCCAGGCCGACGCCGGTGCCCACATGCTCGGTCCATCCGGCATGATGGACGGCCAGGTGGCGGTGATCCGCCGAGCCCTGGACGACGCCGGCCACCAGGAGACCGCCGTCCTGGCCTACGCGGCGAAGTACGCCTCCGCGTTCTACGGACCCTTCCGCGAGGCTGTGGACTCCCAGCTGACCGGAGACCGCCGGACCTACCAGATGGACGCCGCCAACCGCCGGGAAGCACTCCTTGAGGTCCAGCTGGATCTGGAGGAAGGTGCGGATCTGGTAATGGTCAAGCCGGCAATGAGCTACCTCGACATCGTGGCGGACGTCGCCGCGATGTCGCCTGTCCCGGTGGCCGCGTACCAGATCTCGGGGGAGTACGCCATGATCGAGGCCGCCGCCGCGAACGGCTGGATCGACCGCCGCCGTGCCATCGAGGAGTCGGTACTGGGTATCAAACGTGCCGGTGCGCAGATCATCCTCACGTACTGGGCAACTGAACTGGCCACCTGGCTGAAGGAGAGCAACTAAATGACACGGTCCGAGGACCTTTTTGCCCGCGCACAGACCCTCATGCCCGGCGGCGTCAATTCGCCGGTACGGGCCTTCGGCTCCGTGGGCGGCACTCCCCGGTTCGTGGTTTCGGCGCAGGGACCGTATGTGACCGACGCCGACGGACGCCGGTACGTCGACCTAGTGTGCTCGTGGGGGCCGGCACTGCTGGGACACGCACATCCGGCGGTTCTCGATGCCGTGCACCAGGCAGCTGATCGCGGTCTCTCCTTCGGAGCGTCCACCCCGGCTGAAGCGGAACTGGCGCAGCTGGTGCAGGACCGGGTTTCCGCCGTCGAACGCCTTCGGATGGTTTCCACCGGCACCGAGGCGACCATGACGGCGGTGCGCCTTGCCCGCGGCTACACGGGCCGGAACCTGATTGTGAAGTTCGCAGGCTGCTACCACGGGCACCTCGACGGACTGCTCGCCGCCGCCGGGTCAGGCGTGGCGACGCTCGCCCTGCCCGGTTCCGCCGGCGTCACCGACGCCACGGCCGCAGAAACCCTGGTGCTCCCGTACAACGATCTTGAGGCAGTGGAAGCGGCCTTCGCCGAGCACGGCTCCTCGATCGCGGCGGTCATCACCGAAGCAGCTCCCGCGAATATGGGGGTGGTGGAGCCCGCCCCAGGATTCAACGCGGGGCTGTCCCGGATCACCTCGGACCACGGCGCGCTGCTGATCGTGGACGAGGTGCTGACCGGGTTCCGGGTGGGTCCGGGCGGTTACTGGGGACTGACCGGTAAGGGTGAAGGCTGGGCGCCGGACCTGCTGACCTTCGGCAAGGTGATCGGCGGCGGTCTTCCCGCAGCTGCGCTCGGCGGACGGGCGGACGTCATGGAGTATCTGGCGCCGCTGGGCCCCGTCTACCAGGCGGGCACGCTCTCCGGTAATCCGCTGGCCATGGCGGCGGGCGTGGCCCAGCTGACCCATGCCACGGACGAGGTGTACCGCTTCATCGATGCGCGTTCGCTGGAGCTCTCTGCAGCGGTGTCGGAGGAATTGGACCGGGCGGGCGTCGATCATTCCGTTCAGCGCGCCGGGAACCTCTTCAGCATCGCCTTCGGAACCTCCGAACGGGGCGTTTCGAACTACGCGGATGCCCAGGCACAGGAAACGTTCCGCTATGCGCCCTTCTTCCACTCGATGCTGGACTCGGGTGTCTATCTGCCGCCGTCGGTCTTCGAAGCGTGGTTCCTTTCCTCCGCGCACGACGACGCCGCGATGGAACACATCCTGGCCGCGCTGCCTGCCGCCGCGCGGGCCGCTGCATCGGCGGGGGCAACGCCACCGGGCGTCTGAGCGTTCCTTCGGGTTCTACCGGGAACACAGGAACGGCCGGCAGGACCCGTGGGTCTGCCGGCCGTTCCGGTGTGAGTGCGGTCTGCGTCCGCGGTTTCTCGTGGTCCGCCGCGGTTTCTTCGGAGTCCGCCGGTCCTAGAACGCGGGGGAGACGTCGCCGTTGGGCCAGGTCTCCTCGATGTACTGCTTGACCTCAGGGGAGTGCAGCAGTTCCTCGAGCTTGGCGATGCGTGCATCACCCTCGGACGAGGTGTTCCAGGCGAGGAAGTTGGCGTACGGGTTGCCCTCGACGGACTCAACCACCAGGGCATCGTCCGTGCTGAGACCGGCGTCGAGGATGTAGTTGCCATTGATGATCGCTAGGTCCACCGTGGGGTCCTGCAGATCATTGAGCAGCAGCTCCGGCTGGTTCTCGACGAACTCAAGACCCAACGGGTTCTGCTCATCGGTCAGGGACAGCACCGAAGCGTCCGCTTCGATGTTCTCGAGCAGGCCTGCTTCCTGCAGGAGGGTGAGCGCACGCGCCTGGTTCGACGGGTCGTTGGTGATCGCCACGCGACCGCCCTCGGGGATGGCCGAGGCGTCGTCGTGCTTCTCCGAGAAGGCTGCGTAGGGCTCGATGTGCACGCCCTCACCGTGGGCGAATTCGTACCCCTGGTTCTCGACCTGGCTCTCGAAGTAGGGCAGGTGCTGGAAGTAGTTGGCGTCCAGGTCGCCCTCGCTCAGCGCGATATTGGGGGTGGTGTAATCGTCGAACTCCTGGATCTCGAGCTCAATCCCGGTGCCCTCGGTGAGGTTGTCGCGGACAAACTCCAGAATCTGTGCGTGGGGCACGGGGCTGGCACCCACGGAAACCGTTGCGGGGCTCGCCGGATCGAGGGTCTCGACGGCGGCGGGAGCGCTGTCGCCTGCCCCGCAGGCGGAGAGGGTGAGAAGAGTGGCCAGGCCGGCTGCTGCCAGCGAGAACTGCTTACGCATGGAAATCGTGCGTTCCTTTCGTAGAACCGGGCCCTGAACGGATCAGGGGCACCGGGGAAGTGACAGCTGGCTGCTACCGGCTGTTGTGGCCCCGACTGAAGGCGGGGGAAGAATTTTTAGACGCCGACGACGTCGTTCGCTGCTGCCTGCCGACGGACGCGCCTGCTGCGGCCGGCTCCCGCGGTGGCGGCAGTGCGGTGGTCCACACGCTGTGCGAGCCGGTCGCCGACGATCTGGATGACCTGCACGATGGCGACGATGATCACGATGATCACCACCATGACCATGGTGTCGAACCGCTGCAGGCCGTAGTTGTAGGCGAGCCTGCCCAGTCCGCCGCCGCCGATGATTCCGGCCATTGCCGAATAGCCCACGAGGGTGACGAGCGTGGTGGTGAAGGCTGAGATGAGGGAAGGCAGTGCCTCCGGGATCAGGACCTTGGTGATGACCTGCAGCCGGGTTGAACCCATGACCAGGGCAGCATCGATCTTGCCTGATGAGACATCACGCAGGCTCGTCTCCACGAGGCGGGCGAAAAAGGGGATGGCACCGATGCTGAGCGAAACCGAGGCGGCCACGGGCCCGATCGATGAACCGGTCAGCAGGCGGGCGAGTGGGATCAGCGACACCATGAGGATGGCGAAGGGGATGGATCTCGTGATATTCACGACGACGTCGCTCACGATCCGGTTGGTGACAGGCATCGGCCGCAGCCCGCCCGGGCTGCTGGCATGGAGGAAGATCCCCAGCGGGAGACCGACCAGCAGGGTGAAGAAACCCGATATCCCGATCATCTGAAGGGTTGCGAGGAACTCCTCAGGCAGGGCCTCGGTGATTCCGGGATTCTGGAACAGGTCGTCGAACAGGCTCATGCTGCCACCTCCACATGGACGCCGGCGCCTTCAAGGTAGGCGGTGATTTCACTCAGCGGACGGGGGGAATCGACTTCGACACGGAGCCGGCCGAACCGTGACCCGCCGAGAGTCTCGACGGTTCCGGCAATCACGTTGACGTTGGCATCGAAGCGACGGGTCAGCTCGGACAGGACGGGCGCTGACGCGGTATCTCCGACCAGGAGCAGTTCCAGCTCGGGCAGACCCTCGCCGACGGTGCCGGCGGGCAGCGGCATCAGCGATCTCCCGAGGGATCCACCCCGCTGGCTGACCACCTCGCGGAGGGGTCCGTGTTCAATGATCCGGCCGCGCTCCAGCAGGGACACGGAGTCGCAGATGCGCTTCACGACGTGCATTTCGTGGGTGATGACCAGGACCGTCAGATTCAGCGTATGCGTGAGGCTGCGGATGAGGGTGAGAATGTCTTCGGTGGTGGCGGGGTCCAATGCTGACGTCGGTTCATCGCATAGGAGTACATCGGGATCGGATGCCAGAGCCCGCGCGATGCCTACCCGCTGTTTCTGTCCGCCGGAGAGCTGCGAAGGGTAGGCATCGGCGAATTCGGTCAGGCCCACCAGCGAGAGCAGCTCTGCCACCTTGCGGTTGACGTCAGTCTTCGGGGTCTTCACCAGTTCGAGCGGATGCGCAACGTTCTGCGCTGCCGTGCGTGAGTCCATGAGATTGGCGTGCTGGAACACCATGCCGATGCGGCGCCGCGCAGTGCGCACCTCCGAGTCCCGAACGGCGGTCAGCTCCCGGCCGTCGATGACGACGGCGCCCGAGGTGGGACGGTCCAGGAGGGTGAGGCAGCGGACAAGGGTGGACTTGCCGGCGCCGGAGTGCCCGACAATGCCGTGGATCGACCCCTTGGGTACCGAAAGGGTGACGTCGTCGAGGGCTGTGACGGTACGTTCACCCTGACGGTAGGTCTTGCGCAGGTTCGTGACTGTGATCATTTGGTCCTCAGGCTGTCCGGGGTTGCAGGATCTCTGCGAACTCCGCTGCTCAGGCGAGCAGGAAAGAAGTATCTTTGGACGCGCTGCCCGGGATATCCGTGGGTCCCAGCCGCCCGGGAAACCGGTGCGACGGGCGCGTCATGATGCCCATTAAGTGTGGCACGGGCGAAAGATTCGACTGAAGTTTAGTGCCCGGAATCACGTACAGGGCCCTGGCTCGGCCCTTTCAGGCCCCTGTGTCGAAGAATCTGCGATTCCGAGGGGTGGCTGCCGCTGCTTTTCGGACTGATGGATGATCCCGGCCGCACATCAGGAAGCGATTGCGGGCCAGCTGCCTTCCACTACCGCGTCGGGGTCCTGGCGGCGGAGGTACGCCTCAAAGCTCTGAGCCTGGCGAAGGGCCCAGGTCACCTGATGTTCGTGCAGCTCAGGTGCCGGACGGCGGAGCTGCTGAAACCGCTCGGCCAGCACTGCAGCGACTCCGAGGGTTGCCATCACGTCCGCGGCGGAAGTGTGCGCATTCTCCAGGAGAACGCCGTAGTGCCCGCACATGGCAGTAAGCGTGCGCTTTCCCGGACGGTACCGGTCCGCGTGCTTGTCCATCACATAGGGATCGAGAACGGGAAATGGGTTGGGAGTGAGCACGCCGTGCCGGAGGCCCTCCTGTGCGAGGACTGTGAAATCATAACGGGCGTTGAAAGCCAGTACAGGGATCTTTCCGCGGAAGTACCCGCCGAGAACCCCGGCGATCTGGTGCACCACCTGTGCCGCAGGGGCACCGTGCGTCCTGGCGGTGCCGGTCGCAATTCCGTGGACAGCCGTTGCTTCCGCGGGGATGTCCACCCCCGGGTCAGCAAGCCACTCGTGATGTTCCAGAATTCCACCGCGACCGTCAACCAGGATGATGGAGGCGGTGACAATCCGTGCGGTGAGCGGGTCCCGGCCCGTTGTCTCGAGATCAAAGGCTGCCCTGGGATGTATGTGCCAGCTGTTCATGGTCAGGACGCTATCGGCCGGCTGTGACATTTTTCCCTATTGCCGGATCCGGGCGCGGCGCGGCGGCCGGGTTCCCTTCGCTAGTCTTGGGTGGTGCGCGAGCGGGTTCTGGACTATGAGGAGGCGGTCCTGAGCATCGTCAACCTCATTCCGGCGGGAAAGGTGCTCACGTACGGCGACATCGCTGAAATTCTCGAGCGGGGCGGTCCACGCCAGGTGGGCGCGGTGATGTCCAAAGGAAGCGCGGACGTGCCGTGGTGGCGTGTGCTTCGCGCGGACGGCAGGCTGCCGCAGGGACTTGAGTCCACCGCCGTCGGGCACTACCGCGAGGAGTCAACCGCCCTGCGAACCGCCGGTCGTTCCGCGGGCGCCGACGGCACGCGCGTCGACCTCCGCGTCTCCCGGTGGAACCCGAATCCTGCCCAGCAGCGGGACCTGCAGCGTATCCGCGCGGCACTGGCGGCTGGGACCGCGGGTAATTCCTTCTCCCCGGCGGGACTGTCAGAGGCAGATGATGGGGTAGGACCATGAACCGTTCCCCGGCTGTTGCCCCTGCGTCTCCCTACGCCGGCCTGCGCCTGTCCTCCGGCATGGCAGAAGGCCCGCAGCGCCCTGTGCTGAGTGCGGAACAAGCGGAGATCGTGTCGCTCGGGGCAGGCTCCGGCCCGGTGCTTGTGCTCGGCGGACCGGGAAGCGGCAAGACACAGGTTCTCGTTGAGCTGGCGGTCAGGCGGATCCTGAACGGTGATACGGGACCGGACCGCATGCTCATCGTGGCACCCACCAGGCTGGCGGCGGCGCGTCTCCGCGATTCCATCACTGCCCGCCTCGAGCGCAGCCTGAGCGCTCCGCCGGCCCGGACCTGGTCGTCCTACGCCTTCGACCTCATCCGGAGGGCACGCGTAGCTGGACTGCTGCCCGAGCTGGCACGGTCCCCGCGGCTTCTCTCCGGTGCGGAACAGGATCTGATCATCAGGGAGCTTCTGGACGGACACCGCAGGCTCGGTCTGCTCGAGTCCCGTTGGCCGGACGGTCTGCGCCTCGCCCTCGGGACCAGGGGCTTCCGGCAGGAGGTCCGCGAACTCTTCGACCGCGTCAGTGAGTACAGCCTCCATGCGGATGACCTGACCGATCTGGGCCTCAGGTTCGACCGCCCCGACTGGGTGGCCGCGGCAGCGCTCTACAGCCAGTACCGGGATGTGCTGGATCTCCGCATGCCCGAGGCATTCGACCCCGCCGGTATTCTGACTGCCGCCCGGGGCATTCTCGAGACCGACCCCGGTTTCTGCGCAGAGGAGAGAAGCAGATATGAGCTGATCCTGATCGACGACTACCAGGAGTCCAACACCGCCATGCATGCTCTGTGCGGTGTCCTTGCGGAAGGAAAGGACGCCTTCATCACGGCCTGCCCGGACACCGCGGTCCAGGGTTTCCGCGGCGCACGCCCCGACCTCGCTGGACGCCTGCCCGAAGAACTCGGCCAGGTTCGCATGGCCCAGCTCACCGGATCACACCGTCTGACCGGGAGGCTTGCGACGGGGTGGGTGTCCGTGGCGGCGAGGACACCGGTGAGCGGAACACCAGTGGGCTACCGCAGGCTGGCGGAACCTGGCGGAGGTTCCGGTCAGGGTGAGCTCTCCGGAGGTTCCAGTCAGGGTGAATGCGGGCCCAGCCGGCCGGCAGGTGCGGAATTATCGGTCCACGTGGTGGACTCCGGCTATCACGAGCAGCGCTACGTTGCGCAGCGGATACTCGAAGCCCATGTGGAACAGGGTCGAAGTTTCAGTGACATCGCGGTCATCACCCGGACCGGTGCACAGGTGGCGGAGCTCCAGCGGTATCTTGCCGGCCAGGACATCCCGGTCAGTGTGCCGCCGGCTGAACGTGCAATCCGCGACGAACCCGCCGTGCGGCCGCTGCTGGACATTCTCGCCGTCGTCACCGGGGTCAGGGAGCTGGACGCCGAACTGGCTGTGTCGATCATGACCTCCAGGGTGGGGGGTGCGGGCCCGCTTGAGATCAGGCGCCTGCGCCAGTTGCTCAGGCAGGAGGAACGGCTCGCCGGTGGAGTCAGGGACTCCGATCAGCTGATCGTCGATCTGTTCAGCGGGAAGACCGTCGATGACTACAGGCCGCAACTCCGGCCGGTCCGGCGGCTTTCCCTGATGCTGAACGCCGGACGGGAAGCGATCGAGGATGACGCAAGCACTCCCGAGACGGTTCTGTGGGCAGTCTGGTCAGCCTCCGGGCTCTCACCGCGGTGGGAGGAAGCCGCGCTCCGGCAGGGGCCCCCGTCGGCACGCGCTGACCGTGACCTGGACGCCGTCGTCGCCCTGTTCCAGACGGCGGAGCGGTACGTCGACCAGATGCCGGGCGCTCCGGCGGCGGGCTTCCTGGAATACCTGCTCAGCCAGGAGCTCCCGATGGACACCCTCGCCGCCCGGGCGCAGAAGGGAGCCGCCGTCGAAATCCTGACGCCGGCTGCTGCGGCAGGGCGTGAGTGGCCCGTGGTACTGGTGGCCGGCGTACAGGAGGGCACCTGGCCGAATCTCCGGATCCGGGGTGAGCTGCTCGGTTCGGGGGACCTCGTCGCTCTGCTCGAGCATGGGAGTCAGTTCCGGCACCACCGTGATCCGCTGTCCCTCATGCAGCTGACCCGGGCTGATGAGCTGCGCACCTTTTCCGCTGCGGTCAGCCGTGCCTCCGAGGAGCTGGTGTGTATCGCGGTGTCATCCGAGGACCAGCAGCCCTCATCCTTCCTCGACATCCTTGATCCACTCCCTCCGGGCAGGTATGAGCGTCCACGCACGGAGGTCAAGCGGCCGCTGACGCTGCGGGCGCTGGTGGCGGAACTGCGCAGGTATGCGCAGCAGCCCGGGCGCAATGCAGGGGCTGCAGCGGAGGCGGTCCGTCATCTCGGCACAATGGTGCTGCACGAACCGCGGGTGCCGGGTGCCGATCCCGATCAGTGGTGGGGCCTGGCTGGACTGTCATCGACCGGACCGGTGGTCCCTCCCGAGGCTGCCATCCCTGTCTCGCCGTCGAAAGTCGAGGCAGTATTGGCTTCGCCGCTCAACTGGTTTGTCTCCGCGGCAGGCGGAGAGCGTCCCACCGACTTCGCCCGGTCGCTGGGGACGCTGGTCCACTCCATAGCACAAGACATTCCGGACGGCACCGGGAACCAGTACGTCGCGGAGCTGGTCAGGCGCTGGCCCAGCCTCGGCATGAAAGATACCTGGGAGTCCAAAGCGGACCTGCGCCGGGCCGGAGAGATGGTGCGGAAGCTGGGCGGATATCTGGTGGAAATGAGGAAGGCCGGCAGGGTCCTGGCCAGCACCGAGGTGAGCTTCAGTGTGGATCTGCCGGTCATGACGGACGGTGGAGCGCGGACGGCCCGGCTCCGGGGACAGGTGGACCGGGTGGAAATCACCCACGACGGCTGCCTCTTTATCGTCGACCTCAAGACCGGCAGGAACGCTCCACGGGACGCGGATGTTCCGGCACACCCCCAGCTTGCCGCCTACCAGGTGGCTGCGACCGCCGGGGGGCTCAGCGAGGTGGACGGCGATTCAGCCGGAGGTTCACCTGCTGCCCCGGGTAGCGGGGGAGCGGCCCTCGTGCAGCTGGGCACCAGCGCAAAGTCTCCCAAGGTGCAGAACCAGCCGCCGCTTGGCCCTGAGGAGTCCTGGGCACACGAAATGATCGGGCAGGCCGCAAGTCTCATGGCCGCTGCTGCTTTCGAGGCGGTCCATGACCCGGGGCGGTCCAGCCATGGCGGAGGGGGCTGCCGGCTCCCCGAGATCTGTCCGCTCTGTGTCGAAGGAAGGCAGGTGACCGAATGAGTGTGGAGACAACCCAGGCAGGCGCAGCGGCAGCCGATGGAACCGGCCAGCTCTCCGCAAGGGCCCTGACCCGCATGCTGGCCGGTGACGCCGGTTCAGAGATTCTGTTCCCCACGCCGGAGCAGACCCGCATCATCGAAGCGCCGCTGCAGCCGCTGCTGGTTATTGCGGGGGCTGGATCCGGCAAGACCAAAACCATGGCTGACCGCGTGGTGTGGCTGGTTGCCAACAAACTGGTTCGTCCTGAACAGATCCTCGGGGTCACGTTCACGCGCAAGGCGGCCGGAGAGCTGGCCGCCCGCATCCGGCAGCAGCTGCAGTTGTTGTACCGGACGCAGGCGGAAAGTGCGTCGGGCAGCGGAGAGGACCTGCTGGAACCCACCATTTCCACCTATCACGCCTACGCAAACGGCATAGTGCAGGACTACGGGCTGCGCATCGGAGTGGAACGTGACGCCGTCATGCTGGGCACCGCTCAGTCCTGGCAGCTGGCGGGCCGGATTGTCGAGTCCCACCAGGGGCCCTGGGAACACCTCTCTGCAGCCAAGGGGACACTGATCAGAGCGGTACTCACCATGGCCTCGGAATGCGCCGAGCACCTCGTGGATCCCGCAACGGTGAGATCAGTGCTGCAGGAACAGATCGACTCAATCAGCGCCCGCCCCTATCAGTCCGGAAAATCCAAACCTCCCACCCAGCGGGTTGGGTCGCTGTTGGACAAACTCCGAACCCGCGTCACCGTGACCGAACTGGTGGAGCGTTACGCATCCGCCAAGTTCCAGTCGGGTCACCTCGACTACGGTGACCTCGTGTCCCTTGCCGCGCAGATAGCCGGCGAGGTTCCGCAGGCCGTCGATGTTGAACGGCAGAAGTACACAGTAGTACTCCTTGACGAGTTCCAGGACACCTCCCACGCCCAGATGACGCTGTTCTCACAGCTGTTCGGCGACAGCAGGTCTGTTACCGCGGTGGGCGACCCCCACCAGTCAATCTACGGTTTCCGCGGGGCATCGGCGGGACAGCTCAGCACCTTCAGATCGCGTTTCCCCGTCCGCAACGGCACGGGTCTTCAGCCTGCCCCCATGGTGAACCTTTCCGTCGCCTGGCGGAACTCCACAAGCATTCTGCTGGCAGCCAACGCGGTGGCCGACTCACTCAACGTTCCGCCGCCCTGGCTCACCCGCGGCGACCAGCTGCAGGTCCCCGCCCTGCTCCCACGCCCTAAAGCACCGGTTGGCGAGGTGTACCTTGCGCGGTACCTGAGCGAGAGCGCGGCTGACCCACGGGATCCCTCCGCGCCGGACAATCCGCTTGCCCACGAGGCAGGGGCACTGACCCGGATCATCGAGGCACAGCGGCGCCGGTACTTCGACACGGACGACGACGGCCAGCCCCTGCGCCCCACCATTGCAGTGCTCTGCCGCGGACGGAAGCAGTTCGAGCCGCTCCGCCGGGAGCTGCAGTCGGCGGGAATACCGGTCCAGATCGTCGGGCTGGGCGGGCTGCTGCGCACCCCGGAGATCATCGAAATCCTGTCGGTGCTGCGGGTTCTTGGTGATCCGGAACGCTCCGACGCGATGCTCCGGCTGCTTGCCGGTGCCCGCTGGCGTCTCGGCACTGCAGACCTGATGGCGCTGGGTGATTGGGCGCGACAGCTGGCTTTCGATCGTGACGTCAGGATGAATGCGCTTCGGACCGGCACCGGAGACCAGCCGGAATCTGAAGCCGGGGCCGGCGGCGGCAACGAGCCCGGGGAAGGCGGGGCCGGCGGCGGCAACGAGCCCGGGGAAGGTGGGCATGCCGAGGCGACGGCGCCCACCGAGGACGCGGAACCGGCGAGCCTGGTCGACGCCGTCGATCACCTGCCGCCCGCAGGATGGATCTCCGGCAGCGGGCGCAGCCTTTCAGACACTGCGAGGCAACGGCTCGTCCTGTTACGCGACGAACTGCGGGTGCTGCGCCAGTCGGTCGGGGATGACCTGCACACCCTGATCGGCGAAATCGAGCAGACGCTGCTGCTGGATATTGAGCTTGCGGCAAAACCGGGTGTGAGCGTGCATGAGGCCAGGCGCAACCTTGACGCCTTCGCTGATGCCGTGAGCGGCTTCGTTTCGACCTCCGACCGCGTCGACCTGCCCGCTTTCCTGGCCTGGCTGGAGGCCGCCGATGCCGAGGAGGACGGGCTGCCCGTTACGGCCCTTGAGACCAGCAGGGAGGCGGTCCAGTTGCTGACAGTCCATGCGGCCAAGGGGCTGGAATGGGACGTTGTGCTGGTGCCGGGAATGAATGAGGGCTCCTTTCCCAGCGGAACCGGTTCCCGGTGGAGTTCCGGTGATGCCTCCGTGCCGTGGCCATTGCGCGGGGACGCAGCCGAACTTCCTCAGTGGGACTGGGACCAGCCGGACCAGAAGTCCTGGCTCGACAGCGAGAGCCTGTTCGCAGAGGACGCACTGACCCACACCGAGCGGGAGGAGCGGCGCCTCGCGTATGTTGCGCTGACCCGGGCACGCCACGTACTGGTGTGCTCATCCTCTGCGTGGGGTGGAGGGCGCTCACGGCCTACAGCTCCGTCGCGCTACCTCGAACAGCTGCGGGAACTGGCCGAGTCCGGGGCACCCGGATACCGGGAACTCGCCTGGGTTGGCGATGACGCAGTGGGGGAGGAGAATCCGGCACGTGCCCAGAGCGACCGGGCACTGTGGCCTACTGACCCGCTGGGTGCGCGCCGCAGTTCCATGGAGCAGGCGGCGGAGGCTGTCCGCGCAGCGGCGGATGATCAGCGGGCGGGCGCCGTGAGTACGGCGGGCCGCACGGGCACCGGCGCGGCCGGGCGCTGGGACGAGGAGGTCAGCAAAGCCCTCGCGCGCCAGCAGGCACGGTTTACTGCTCCACCTGTTGAGCTCCCCACCCACATCTCCGCATCCCTGATGGTGGAGCTCACCGAGGACAGCGCGGCCGTGGCACGGCGACTGCGGCGGCCGGTCCCGCGCCGTCCCGGATCAGCAGCCCGTCGGGGCACGGCATTCCACGCGTGGATCGAGGAGTTCTATGGCACGACAGGCATGCTGGACCTGGGGGAGTTCCCCGGGGCAGCTGACGCTTTCGTGGACGATGGACTGAAGCTTGAACAGCTCACCGCTACGTTCCGGCAGTCGGTATGGGCTCAGCGCTTGCCCCATGGCATTGAGGTCCCGGTGGAGACCCGCGTTGGACCGGTGGTTGTCCGCGGCCGGATCGATGCTGTCTTCCGGGACGACGACGGCGCATGGGATCTCATTGACTGGAAGACGGGGAGGCCGCCCGCAGCCGCGGACCGGGACGCGAAAGCCATGCAGCTGGCGGTATACCGGCTCGCATGGTCGCGCCTCATGAATGTTCCACTGGAGGCTGTGCGGGCCGCCTTCTACTACGTGGGCGAAGATCTGCTGGTGCGGCCGCACGATCTCGCGGACAGCAAGACGCTTGAGGAGATAATCCGCGCGGCGACGGGAGTCGGGCCTGCCGGCTAGGAGCAGCGGAACCTGACGGCCGGAGCAGTCGAACCTGCTGGCCAGGAGCAGTGGAACCTGACGGCCGGAGCAGTCGAACCCGCCGGCCAGGAGCAGTGGAACCTGACGGTCGGGAGCAGTGGAACCTGCCGGCCGGAAGCAGAAATCAGCGTCAGCCGCGGGGCACCACGGGCAGCGCAGAGGTCTCCAGGTTTTCCCGCCCCTGGAGGGTCCTCACCGGCGGTTCGCCCGCCGCTCCGTGGGAAGCATCTCCGTGGGAAGCATCTCCGTCGGAAGCGTCGCGCTCGGAAGCGTCGCCGTCGGCGTTGCCGGAGGGGGAGGCCGCGCCGTCCCTGCCGGTCTCCTCATCATCCCAGGCACGGTTTCCATACCCCTCGCCGGGGGTGGTGTCTTCGGTCTCCGCCTCGGCAGCCAGCGCCGCTTCTTCCGCTGCAAGGTCAGCAGCGAGCGACTGCATCATCTCCTCAGCCTCATCGACCATCCCGTCATCACCCAACGCGAGACCGCGCACCATCCACTGGGCGAGGGCAAACTCGGCCGCCAGGGCGGCCCTGCGCAGCAGATGGTCGTCGGCCGCATCGGAACGCGCCGCGATATAAGCCTCGTGCACCTCGTCGGCGAAGTCTGCGTCCTGCGTAGCTGCAAGCCAGGCGAAGTCATCTGCAGGATCTCCCACCGAGAGATCGGTCCACCCGGTCACAGCGCAGACCCGTCCCGCGGTAAGCAGCAGGTTGTCCTCGTGGATATCCCCGTGCACCACCGTGGGGTTGAACCGCCAGAGCGAGACGTCCTCCAGTGCATGCTCCCACCGCCGCAGGAGCTCGGACGGGATCCTGCCCGTGGTGGCGGCCTGGTCGAGTTCGTTGAGCCGCCGCTGGCGGACTTCATTGGCCTCATACACCGGCAGGTCGGCTTCACTGACGAGCGTCCTGGGCAGTTCATGCACAGCCCCTATCGCTCGTCCGATTTCCCTTGCCAGCTCCCGCCCTCCGGCGGCCAGTTCGTCGAGCGAGCGGGTGGATCCCTCGATGTGCGAATAGACAAAGGTGCGCAGGTCGCCGATGCGGACCGTGCCTGCAACATGGGGGACAAGGAAGGGAAGCTCTGCGCGTACACCCGGCGTGAACGCTCGCAGCACCTGCAGTTCCGTTTCCAGCCTCATGCTCGCCTCGGTGTGGCGCGGCGCACGGACCCGCCACTGCTTGCCGGAATCGTCGATGAGCAGTGCGGACTCGAAATCGGCCGGGTCATCGGGTGCGGTGGATACGCCGGTCGGGGCGAGACCCGGCACGGCCGCACTGGCAAGGGCCGCAAGTTCCATTGGTGAGCGTTTCACACCATCCACCGTAAGGGCGGGAGGTCACCGGCCCCATTGTCCTCGGCGGCGAGTCGCCGCCCGCGCGCACTATTCCTCCAGAAACCCCCGTCGAATATCCATTTGGGGGTGCGGGACCGTACCGTAGAAATATGACCCAAGCCGTCGGCATGCAAGCAGTCGGAATTGCCAGCCTCCCTCCACTCGGTTCCCTACCGCTGGCACGCGGCACGGCTGATCGGGGCTCCACCTTCCGCGCTTCGCCCGGGCTGTTTGACCGGCTGTGGGAGCAGCCGGCCACCCGCGTTCTTCATCTCGCGCGGAAGCGCTCGCCCCTCCGGAACGGCAGGCTGATGCTGAGCTCCGTGGCAGATGTTGCGCGGCCGGAAAACCCCGTCTACCTCGGCAGTACGGCGGAAGCAACGGAGCATCTGCCCACCGGTACGCACATCGTGCTGGTGGAGCACGAGGACATCCAGGAAGGGTTGGCAGCAGAGGCGTCGTGGGTCGGACTCCGGGAAGCCGCCGCAGGATTATCGGCGCTGGAGGCAGGCCTTTTCGTGGAAGCCATGGCCATCTCGAACTGGCATGCCACCCACACCCACTGCCCCCGCTGCGGAGAACCCACCAGTCCCATCGACGGCGGCTGGGTTCGGCGGTGCCCGGCGGATGAGAGCCTGCACTTTCCGCGCACCGACCCGGCAATCATCGTGACGGTCACGGACGAGGAAGACCGGCTGCTTCTGGGGTCCTCTGCCGCGTGGCCGGAGAACCGCTTCTCAACGCTTGCCGGCTTCGTCGAACCCGGCGAGTCACTGGAGGCGGCGGTGGTCCGTGAAGTGGAGGAGGAATCCGGAATTGTGGTTCACTCTCCCACCTACCTCGGCTCACAGCCCTGGCCGTTCCCCGCGTCGCTGATGCTCGGATTCACAGCTAAAGCCTCCCATGCGCTTCCCGTGCCCGACGGCGTCGAAATCCGGGAGGTGCGCTGGTTCACCAGGGAGGACCTCTTCACCGGCCTGAAAGAAGATCGGATCTCTGTCGCGTCCGGCGCTTCCATCGCCCGCGCGCTCATCGAACACTGGTACGGCGGTCCCCTGGATGAAGAGCCGTCGGCCGGGAGGCCATAGTGGAGGGGACGGTCGAAGAACGGATCCTTGCCGGACTGGATGACGAGCAGCGGGCCGTAGCGTCCCAGCTCACCGGCCCGCTGTGTGTGCTGGCAGGAGCCGGGACCGGAAAGACGCGCGCAATCACGCACCGGATTGCCTACGGAGTGCATACGGGTGTCTACAAGCCGCAGCAGGTCCTGGCCGTGACCTTCACGGCGAGGGCCGCCGCGGAAATGCGGACCAGGCTTCGGGATCTCGGGGCTCATGGTGTGCAGGCGCGCACCTTCCATGCGGCGGCGCTCCGCCAACTGCAGTATTTCTGGCCACAGGCTGTGGGAGGAACGCTTCCCGCGCTTGTGGACCACAAGGCGCAGCTTCTCGCGGAGGCTGCACGCCGGCTCAGGCTCAGTACTGACCGGGCAACCATCCGCGACCTCGCTGCCGAGGTCGAGTGGGCAAAGGTTTCAATGCTCACGCCGGACACGTATGTCGAGGCTGCCCGCGGGCGGGTGGAACCGGCCGGCATGGACGCCACCACGGTGGCCCGCCTCTTCAGCGCCTATGAGGATCTCAAGGTGGACCGCAACGTCATCGACTTCGAGGACGTTCTGCTCATTACGGTGGGGATACTTCAGGAAGACGCCAAGGTTGCAGCGACCGTCCGCTCCCAGTACCGGCACTTCGTCGTTGACGAATACCAGGATGTGTCACCGCTCCAGCAGCGGCTCCTGGATCTCTGGCTGGGGGAGCGGGAAGAGCTCTGCGTTGTTGGGGATGCCAGCCAGACCATCTACTCGTTCACCGGAGCCACCAGCGCCCACCTCCTTAAATTTACGGGGAGGTATTCCAACGCGCAGGTCATCAAACTGGTGAGGGACTACCGCTCCACACCGCAGGTCGTCCACCTTGCGAACTCCCTGCTTGCTGCCCGCACGGACGAGGCAGAACGCCGCGGGGGAACCGGAAGCTGGGCCACGCCGCTTCAGCTTATTGCGCAGAGACAGCCCGGGCCGGCGCCAAGCTTCACCGAATGCAGCGATGACGAGGCCGAGGCGGCTGATGTCGCCCGGCGCATCGGAACCCTGATCGCCGAGGGTGTGCCCGCGAGCGAGATCGCCATCCTGTACCGGACCAACGGGCAGTCGGAGGCCTATGAGCAGGCCCTGGCGGCCGCCGGGATCGGATACCAGCTGCGCGGAGCCGAACGGTTCTTCGCCCGGCGCGAGGTCCGCGAGAGCCTGCTTCAGCTCCGTGCCGCCGCACGCGCAGCCACGAACGAAGACGTTCCCCAACTGGTTCGTGACGTCCTTGCCTCCCTCGGGTACACGCGGGAGGCTCCGCAGAGCTCCGGTGCCGTCCGGGAAAAGTGGGAGTCGCTCGCTGCGTTGGTTTCGCTCGCTGATGAGCTGCACCAGGCCCGTTCAGGGCAGGGCTTCACCCTGCAGGACTTCGTCGCGGAGCTGGAGGAACGCGCTTCAGCCCAGCATGCGCCCACGGTCCAGGGCGTCACCCTGGCGTCATTGCATTCCGCCAAGGGCCTCGAATGGGACGCCGTGTTCCTGGTGGGACTGAGCGAGGGGCTCATGCCGATTTCGTTCGCGGACACTCCTGACGCCGTGGATGAGGAGCGCCGGCTCCTCTACGTCGGCATTACCCGTGCCCGCAAGCATCTGGCCCTTTCCTGGTCCACCTCCCGTACTCCCGGGGGACGCGCATCACGCAAGCCCTCCCGGTTCCTCGACGGTCTTCGCCCGGAATCCAGCGGCCCCCGCTCCTTCCGGCAGCCCACCGTGCGGAAGGAGCGGAAAGTTTCGGCGCCCGCACACTGCCGTACCTGCGGAAAAGTCCTGGGCACGGGTGCCGAACGCAAAATCGGACGCTGCGGGGACTGCCCTGCCAACTACAGTGAAGAGACCTTTGAGGCGCTGCGGAACTGGCGTCTGCAGGCAGCCCGGGAGACGGAGGTTCCGGCTTTTGTCGTCTTCACGGACGCCACGCTCGTGGCCATCGCGGAAGCGCGTCCAGACTCACTGGAGAAACTGGCACAGCTGGCGGGGGTAGGGCCGGCCAAACTGGACCGCTATGGAGAGTCGGTGCTCAATGTGCTCGCGCAGGGCCACTAAGCGCTTGAGCGGGGAAGGAGCACGCCGGTGAATACTGAGGGCGCCCCGCAGCCCGGACCCTATCCGGTGGAAGTGCGCAGGTCCGCGCGACGCCGCCGGACTGTGAGCGTTGACCTGCGCGACGGCGTGGCGGTGGTGTCCATCCCGGCTTCCTTCTCCGCCAGACAGGAAAAGCAGTGGGTGGAACGAATGGTGGCCAGGCTGCACGCGAAGTCGGCGCGGCCCGCCCATTCCGAGTCCGGATTGAGCGAACGGGCTGAAGCGCTGTCCGCGCAGTTTCTGCAGGGGCGGGGTCTTCCGTCGAGCATCCGCTGGGTGACCAACCAGAATTCCCGCTGGGGATCGGCGACGCCCGTCTCCCGCTCCATCCGGTTGTCCCACAAACTGCAGGGAATGCCCGACTGGGTGATCGACTACGTGATACTGCACGAGATGGCGCACCTGATAGAACCCTCGCACAACGAGGCGTTCTGGGCGCTGCTGAAGGGCTACCCGCAGACCGAAACCGCCAAGGCGTTCCTGCTCGGTGCCGCGTACGCCGCAGACCACGGCCTCAGCGGGCGCTAGACGCTCACGCTCACCGGGGGCCGCTGCCTTCGCCGGAACCGTCCGGACCTTCCTCCGGATCCTGCTCGTCAGCGCCGGCCGGTTCCTCCCCGGAGGGGCGTTCCTCGAACCCGCCGTCGAGGAGCTTCGCCAGGGCGGCATCCACATCTGCGTCATCCGACTCGGCCAGCTGGCGCCTGGCGCTGAAACCGGCCGGGTCATCGAGATCCTCCGGCGTGGGAAGCAGGTCCGGGTGCTGCCAGATGGCGTCGCGCCCCGCGATCCCGCGCTCCTGGCGCAGCTGCTCCCACAGGACCGCAGCGTCGCGCAGCCTGCGCGGCCGAAGTTCCAGGCCGACCAGGGAAGCGAACGCATTCTCTGCAGGACCCCCGGTGGCGCGGCGGCGGCGGACCATTTCGCGGAGCGCTCCCGAGGATTCGAGTTTCGCCGTGGCTGCTGCGGTCAGCTCATCCACCCAACCCTCGACCAGCGCCAGCGTGGTTTCCAGACGGGCCAGGGCTGCCTCCTGCGCGGGGGTGCGTTCCGGCATGAACACGCCCTCCGAGAGTGCACTCTGCAGGGACTCCGGGTTGGACGGATCTATATCCCGTGCAACCTCCTCGATTTTGGACATGTCGATGTGGATGCCTCGCGCATAGCTTTCAATCGCCCCCAGCAGGTGGCCCGTCAACCACGGCACCTGGGTGAAGAGCCGCACGTGCGCGGCCTCACGGACGGCGAGGAACAGCCGCACGTCATAGTCGGAGATGTCGAGCCCCTCCCCGAACGCTGCCACGTTGGCAGGCAGGAGCGCCATGCTGTTTTCTGCGAGCGGGATGCCGATGTCGGTTGAACTCACGACGTCGCGCGACAGCGCACCCACCGCCTGCCCGAGCTGCATGCCGAACATTGCGCCGCCCATGTTCTGCAGCATGGAGGCGGCGCCGCCCATCATGGTTTTCATTTCCTCGGGCATCTGCTCGGTGATGGCGTTGGAGAGTGCCAGGGCGATGCTGGTGGCGACGGGCTCGGTCAGCCGCTTCCAGGTGGGCATGGTTGCCTCGACCCACTCTGCGTGGGACCACGCCTTGCCGAGCAGCGCCGTGGCTGGAAAATCGGTCACGGGATCCAGCCACATTTCCGCAAGGCGCAGCGCCTCGTCCACCTCGCGCTGCTGCGTGCTGCTCACCGAGGGATCACCGCCGGCTGACGCAGCCCGCCGTGCCTGGTCATGGGCGAGGGTCCAGTTAACCGGACCTTCGGACTGCGCCGAGAACATGGCTTGCACCTGCTGCATCATCATCGCCATGGCCTGGGGATCGCTCGGGAGGCCTGCTGCCTTCGCGATCTCCTGGGGGTCCATGCCCTGCATGTTTCCGCCCATGAGGCGCTCGAGCATCTCGGAGAGGGGGTCCTTGGGAGTGTCGTCGTCGTTATTCGACGGATTGGAACTCATCGATACCACCGGTCCTTTGGTCGAATCCTGCTCGAAAATCCTGGAGCCGCGGGACTGCCCCGCAGAAAGGGGAAGCTCTCCGGGCGGCTGGAATCCTCCACTGGCAAGTGGCGGTCAGGATCTCAAACGTTACCGGCAGCACCCCGGGATGTCCCGCACCCCCGGCGGGAGTTCGCTCTAGGCAAAGCAGCGGCCGCCGGCGCGCTGCGGCAGCCGGATCGGCTTGTACCCTTGGGGTGTGACGCCCTTGCGTCCCGCCAGGCGGCGGGTGTTCCGGGCTCCCCGATCCCGAAGGTGACACCGTTGACCCAGCCGCTCTCCCAGGATATGAACCGGCCAGAACACGAGGCCGCCAAACGGGACCCTCGCTTCACGGTGATGTCAGTTTCCGGGCTGCTTGCCCTGGGGCTCGGCGCCGCGGCTGTGCTGCTGCCTTCGCCCTACGTCGTTGAGTCACCCGGTCCCACTTTCAACACCATCGGGGAATTCAATGCCGAACCCCTGATCACCGTCGAAGGGCGCCAGACGTACCCCACAGACGGGGCACTGGACCTTACGACCGTCTTCGTTGCCGGCGGGCCAGGGCAACAAATCAGCATTTTCGACGCGTTTCGTGCCTGGGCGGATCCGGCCCAGGCTGTCACTCCCCGCGAACTGGTCTACCCGCCCGACATCTCCGAGGCGGACATCGAACAGCAGAACGCGGAGGCCATGACTTCCTCGCAGGAGTCTGCCGTTGCCGCGGCGCTCGGCCATCTCGGCATCGAGTATGAAGAGACGCTTTCCGTTGTCGGCTTCGCGCCCGACTCAGCAGCGGAAGGCATCCTCGAGGAGGGCGACCGGCTGGCCCGGATCAACGGCATGGAAATCGAGGCGCTGCAGCCACTGAAGGATGCGCTGAATGCGGCAGCGGGGGACAGCGTCGACATCACTGTGACCCGGGATGGAGAGACGGTCGTGGAAACTGTCGAACCGGTGCAGGGCGAGTCCGGCGACTATCAGCTTGGGGTGTTCCTCATGTCCGAATTCCAGTTCCCATTCGACGTCGACATCGCACTCAACAATGTCGGCGGACCCTCAGCCGGCCTGATGTTCGCCCTCGGTATCGTGGACACACTCACGGAGGGCCCACTGACCGGGGGAGAGCACTTCGCCGGGACCGGGACCATCGACTCGGCCGGCAACGTCGGGCCGATCGGAGGGATCCGCCAGAAACTCGTGGGCGCGCAGGAGGCCGGCGCCGAGGTCTTCCTCGCTCCGGCAGCAAACTGCGAGGAGGTGGTCGGCCACATTCCGGACGGCCTCCGGGTCATCCGCGTCGAAACCCTCGGGGACGCGGTCACCGCAGTCCGCACGCTGGGAGAAGAGAACGACGACGCCGCACGGCTCCCGTCCTGTGAGGACTGACCGCCCGTAACCGGACTGACCGCCGTAACCGGGTGAGGATGGACACGATTGGGACACGATTCAGGGGTGCTTACCCGCACGCGGAACTGAATTGTGTGGCCCGGACGTGCACAGGGCAGAATAAACAACAGTGGATCGTGCGCCGCTGAGCGCACCCAGCACACCCGTACCCCCAAGGATGAGGTAATAGTGACATCCGGACCAGACCGGCCTTTCAGCAGCAGGCCGAGCCAACCATATTCATCCCCAGGCCGGCGGCGCGGACCGCTGGTGCCGACGCTGATCGTTCTCGGGCTGCTCGTCATCGGCTTCGTATACTTCTCGCAGGTGTACGCAGACGTGCTCTGGTACAACCAGCTCGGCTTCCTCGAGGTCTTCGTCACCGAGAACCTGTCCCGGATCGGCCTCTTCGTGGCCGCGTTCCTGATCATGGCCGCCAGCGTGTACTTCAGCCTGCGGATCGCCTACAGGTCACGGCCCATCTATGCTCCGGACAGCAATGTGCAGGACAACCTGAACCGCTACCAGGCTCAGCTTGAACCGATCCGCCGGCTGCTGATGCTCGGCATTCCCATTGTGCTTGGAGCGTTTGCGGGTACCGCGGCTTCCTCCCAGTGGGAGCGGATGCTCCTGTTCTTCAACTCTGAATCGTTCGGACAGACCGATCCGGAGTTCGGCCTCGACATTGGTTTCTACGTCTTCACCCTCCCGTTCCTGAATTTCCTGCTCGGCTTCCTCGTCAGCGTCACCGTGATCAGCGGTATCGCAGGGGTGCTCACCCACTACCTGTACGGCGGCATCCGCCTTGAGGAGAAGGGCCTGTTCACCAGCAGGGCGGCGCGCACCCATATTGCGGTCCTCGCGGCCCTCTTCCTGATCCTGCAGGGGGTCAACTACTGGCTTGACCGGTACGCCACAGTCACCAGCAGCAGCGGCAAATGGGCGGGTGCTCTTTACACCGATGTGAACGCCGTCATTCCCACCAAGGCAATCCTCGCTGCGGCTGCCGTGATCGTTGCGGTCCTCTTCATCGTCTCCGCGGTGATCGGCCGCTGGCGCCTGCCCGTCATCGGCACGGCAATGCTCGTCATCACTGCCATCCTTGCCGGCGGCGTCTACCCCTGGGTGATCCAGCGCTTCCAGGTTGTGCCCTCGGAATTCAGCCGCGAGGAGCCGTTCATCGAGCGCAACATGGAGATGACGCGGGCCGCTTACGGGCTCGACGGGGTGCAGGTCACCGATTACGGCGTCGAGGAGGTTCCCCAGGAGGGGGCCCTGAATGAGGACGGCGAGACCACCGCCAACATCCGGCTGCTGGATCCGAACCTCGTCAGCGATGCCTTCAGCCAGCTCCAGCAGTTCCGCCAGTACTACCAGTTCCCGGAAATCCTGAACGTCGACCGCTATGAAATCGACGGCGAGATCGAGGACACCGTGATTGCAGTCCGGGAACTCAACACGGCCGGTGTGCCTGCCGGCTGGATCAACGAGCATGTGTACTACACCCACGGCTATGGCGTCGTCGCTGCGGCAGGATCGACAGTCCAGCCGGACGGTCGACCGGCGTTCATCCAGTCGGGTATCCCCTCCACGGGCCTGCTGGGCGACGAGAGCACGTTCGAACCCCGTATCTACTTCGGGGAAGAGTCGCCGGAGTATTCGATTGTCGGCGCACCCGAGGGCGCGACGCCGCTCGAGATCGACAGGCCCCAGACGGAGGAGTCGGACCAGGAGGCCCGCAGCACCTTCCAGGGAGACGGAGGCCCCGTTGTCGGGAACTTCTTCAACCGGCTGGTGTACGCGCTGAAGTTCCAGTCCACGGATCTCCTGCTCTCGGACCAGGTGAACGATCAGTCCCAGATCCTGTATGACCGCGACCCGGTTGACCGGGTCGAGAAGGTGGCGCCGTACCTCACGCTGGACAGCAACACCTACCCGGCGATCGTCGACGGACGGGTCAAGTGGATCATCGACGGGTACACGACTACCGCTGACTACCCATACTCGACGCAGCAGGAGCTCCAGTCGGCCACGGTCGACTCGCTCACCGCGACAGGGGTTTCCACGGCCCTTCCGGCTGAGCGGGTCAACTACATCCGGAATGCCGTCAAGGCCACGGTTGACGCCTATGACGGCTCCGTAGACCTGTATGCGTGGGACGATGAGGATCCGATCCTGAAGGCCTGGCAGGAGATCTACCCCTCCTCCCTGCAGCCGTACAGTGAGATGTCGGCGGACCTCATGGCTCACGTGCGGTACCCGGAGGATCTGTTCAAGGTCCAGCGTGAACTGCTGGCGAGGTACCACGTGACCCAGACCCAGCCGTTCTACAGCAACAACCAGGCCTGGGCGGTGCCGGTGGATCCCACTCTGGAGGACGGTGAGCGGGCGGTCAAGCAGCCGCCGTTTTACCTCTCCCTGCAGATGCCCGACCAGGAGTCGGCAAGCTTCTCGCTCACTACTCCCTTCATCCCGTTTGTTCCCGAGGGCCAGGAACCGCGGAACATCCTTTACGGCTTCCTCGCGGCGGATGGTGATGCCGGTACCGGAGAAGACGGCGTGAAGGCTGAGACCTACGGTGCCTTGCGCCTGCTCGATTCCTCCGGACAGGATTCCGCCGTGGGACCGGGCCAGGCCGCCAACCTGTTCAACTCCGATACCGAGGTTTCCCAGGAGCTTAACCTGCTGCGCCAGGGTGCCTCGGAGGTCATCAGCGGCAACCTGCTGACGCTGCCCATCGGTGGAGGTATTGCCTACGTCCAGCCCGTCTACGTCCAGTCCTCCGGTGATTCTTCCTTCCCCGTCCTGCGGCGTGTCCTGGTGAGCTTCGGTGAACAGGTCGGGTTTGCGCCGACCCTCGCTGAAGCCCTCGACCAGGTCTTCCAGGGCGATTCCGGTGCTGAAACCGGGGACAGCGAAAACGTCGGGGAGACTCCGAATGATCCGGCTGCGCCGCCTGCGGGCGAGGAGCCGACGGCGGAGCCTACGGAGGAGCCCACCACGCCGGCAGAGCCCGGCACCGGGGATCCCGCGGCTGACCTTCGTGCAGCGCTCGAGGAAGCAAATGCGGCGATCCAGGAGGGCCAGGATGCCCTCGCCGAAGGTGACTTTGCCGCCTACGGTGAAGCGCAGGAGCGTCTCGACCAGGCACTGCAGCGGGCGCTGGATGCTGAATCGCGGCTCTCCGGAGCGTCCGGCGACGCAGGCCAATAGGGGGAGATGGCCCCGATTTGGGATCCGACCCCGCGGCGGGTAAAGTAGTAATCACGCCGCGGGGTGGAGCAGTTCGGTAGCTCGCTGGGCTCATAACCCAGAGGTCGCAAGTTCAAATCTTGCCCCCGCAACAAAGGACAATGGTCCTGGAAGCCCAGCTTCCAGGACCATTGTTGTTCTCCGGCCCATTTCTCCCCGACTCACCTACACTATGTCCATGATCGATCAGGGCACGGTGGGCGGAGACCGGGAACGCGGGGAAACAGCGCTGCAGCGTGTAGACCGCAACTGGCTCGAATTGCTGCAGGAACTGCGTGTGCTTCAGACCGGTATCCAGATCCTCACCGGCTTCCTGCTCACCCTGCCCTTCCAGTCCCGTTTCACCGATCTCGACTCGTTCCAGATCACCATCTACCTGTCGCTGGTGGTGCTCTCCTCGCTGATCACGGCCCTGCTGCTGGGTACGGTGATCATGCACCGGACATTTTTCCGCCTGCGGATCAAGGAATCACTTGTCCGCAATGCCGACCGGATTCTTCGAGCGACCATGGTGCTGGTGGCACTCGTCCTTGTCGGAACAACCGGACTGATATTCGACATCGTGTTGAACCGCACGGCCGGAACCATTACCGCGGTGAGTCTCGCCGTCCTCATCCTCGTGCTCTGGATCGCAGTACCTGAAGTGCTCAAGCGGCGCTCCATGAAGGCAGCTAGGCCTGCCGAAGATCCTGATACGCGCTCAGGGCCTGATCCCTCGAGGCTTTCAGGTCCAGGAGAGGCGCAGGGTAGCCGCTGACGCCTTCCTTCCACGGCTCATGGACATTGCCGGCGGAGCGCAGCTCCGGAATCCACCGGCGAAGGTAACCGCCGTCGGCGTCGAACTTTTTGCTCTGCGTCACCGGATTGAAGATCCGGAAGTAGGGTGCCGCATCGGCGCCTGAACCGGCCACCCACTGCCAGTTCGCCGGGTTGTTTGCAGGGTCGGCATCCACCAGGGTGTCCCAGAACCACTGTTCGCCGACCCTCCAGTCCACCATCATGTTCTTGATCAGGAAGGATCCGGCTGCCATGCGTACCCGGTTGTGCATCCATCCGGTATGCCACAGCTGGCGCATGCCCGCGTCGATGAGCGGAAAGCCTGTGCGGCCGTAACGCCAGGCGTCCAGTTCCTCTTCGACGGGCTGCTGCCAGGGGAACGCATTGAATTCGGGACGGTAGTTCGCGGTGGCCAGATCCGGCTGATGATAGAGAAGCTGCCAACAGAATTCCCGCCAGCCGAGCTCCTGCATGAAAACCGTCAGATCACCTGCGGCTGCAGTCCCGGAATCGGCCCCGGCCAGCTGCCACACCTGGAACGGGCTGATCTCGCCGAAGCGCAGATGCGGTGACAGCCGGCTGGTTCCCTCGGTGTCGGGCAGTTCGCGTGCACGGGCGTACCCGTCAATGGTTTCAGCCAGGAAGTGCTGCAGGCGGGATTGCGCAGCGTGCTCGCCCGGATCCCAGGTTTCCCGCAGGCCGGCTGCCCAGTCGGGGGCGTACGGGAGCAGCCGCCACGACGCAAGGTCCTCAGACTCCGTCACCGGGCCATTCAGCGACCCCGGAACACCGAGAGGCGCCCGCGGCGCCGGCCGGTTCCGGCACGCGCGCCAGAACGGACTGAAAACCTTATAGGGAGTGCCGCTTCCCGTGGTCACTTCCCACGGCTCAAACAGAAGGTTCGCCTGGAAGCTCCGCACGGCGTATCCGCCGTCGCCCAGCGAGGCCTTGAGGGCAGCATCCTGTGTCCGCTCGGCCAGTCCGTACCGCCGGTTCCAGAAGACGGCATCCGCTTCACACTCTGCAGCCACACGGGGCACCACAGCCTGCGCAGGACCGGATCGCAGTATCAGCTCCATGCCGCGTTCCTTCAGTGACGCGCCAAGCGCGGTGAGCGAGTGATGGAGCCACCAGCGGCTTGCACCGCCGAGCGGCCGGATCCCCTCGCTGACCTCGTCAAGGACGTAACAGACCACTACCTCACCGCGTTCTGCGGCGGCGTGGAGGGCAGGGTTGTCGGCAAGGCGCAGATCGTCGCGGAGCCACACTACAGTCAGGGCCATGGTGCCAATCTACCGGCGGCCGGTTCCACCGCGGACGACGGCCGGCTGCGTTGATGCGCGGCGTGGTTCTTGAGAGCGGACGGTCCCGTTGAAGCGGACGGTCCCTTTGAGAAGCGACCGGAGGCGTTGATAGACGACGGCGTTAAAAGCGGACGACGGCGGCCTGTGGAAGACCGCCGTCGTACCGTCTGAGGGCAGGATCAGTATTTGGGGCTTTCCTCGCCCTGCTCGATGGCGGAGGGTGCGTTCGAGGCGGCGCTGCCTGACTTGAGCGCAGCGAGGCGTGCCTCGATCTCGCTCTGTTCCCCGAGGTCCTCAAGGCTCTCGAACTGGGAATCGAGGCTTGAATTGGCCAGTTCGGCCTGACCGAGGACCCGGGCTTCCTCGCGGCGGATTTTCTCTTCGAAGCGGCCCACTTCACTGGTGGGGTCCATGAAGTCGATGCTCTTCATGGCGTCATGCACCTGGGCCTGCGCTGCAGCGGTGCGGGACCGTGCGATCAACTCATCGCGCTTGCTGGTCAGCTCGTTGAGCTTGCCCTTCATCTGGTTCAGCCCGGCCTTGAGCTTGTCGACAATCTCTGTCTGCGACGCAATGGTCGGCTCGGCTCCCTTGGCCTCGTTTTCCGCAGTGATCTGGCGCTGGATGGCTACCTTCGCCAGATTGTCGAACTTCTCTGCGTCTGCGGTGTCACCGGATGCACGGTACTCGTCGGCCTTCCTGGACGCCGCCAGCGCCTTGTTGCCCCAGTTGCGCGCGTTCTCGCGGTCCTCGTTGTAATCCTCCTGCAGCATGCGCAGATTGCCGATGGTCTGCGCCACGGCGCTTTCCGCTTCGGCGATGCTGTTCGAGTAATCGCGGACCATCTGATCGAGCATCTTCTGCGGGTCTTCCGCCTGATCGAGCAGCGCGTTGATGTTGGCCTTCGCCAGCGTGGCCATACGTCCGAATATCGATTGCTTTACCATGGGATACCTTTCGATCTTCCTGAATAGTTCATTGCCTGTTGATCGCTCACCTAGAAATCTCCGAAGCCGCCCCCGAAATCACCGAAGCCGCCGCCGCCGGCGTCGAAGCCCCCGAAGCCGCCGCCGCCGAACATGCCGCCTCCGCCGAAGCCTCCCATCCTGCCACCGAAGCCCTCCACATCACTCTGGGCGATCTGGCCGGCCTGCTCGGCAAGCGCCAATGCCTGCTGCGCATGGGAGAAGGCGGTCACCGGGTCATCCTGCTGGATGCGCAGCGCGTAGTCGAGATTGCGTTCGGCTTCCGCCAGGCGCGTCCTCGCTTCGCTGCCCACACCGCCGCGGCGGGCGCGGATGTAGTCCGCGGTGCCGGAAATCCGTGACTGGGCTGCCATGACGGTGTGCTGCAGGCTTTCGCGTGCACGCCGGGTCTGTTCCGCCTGGTCGCGGACTCCGCCGATCGCGGCGTCCAGTTGCGTGTGTGCGTTCTCCACGCGTTGCAGAAGGGCCACCGGGTCGATCCGGCCCGACGAGATTTCCTGCCTGACCGACTCCAGCGCCGCGCGTGCCCCCGCCACCGGCCCGGCAAGTTCCGGGTTGGACCCTGCCGCGACCATCGCCTGGGCCTGGGCGAGATCCTGGGCCGTGTCCGACACCGCCCGCTCCATCTCCTGTTCAGCGGATGAGAGCTCAGCGGCTCGGCGGTCGATGGCGTCCAGGAGCACCTTGGTCTGGTGCACGCCCTCCTCGGTGGCGCGGACGGCAACGACGGCGGCGCTGGTGTTTCCGTCCGAGAGGTGCCTCTGGGAGGTGGCGGCGGCATTGTCGACGAACTGCAGACGCTCACGTGCCTGCTGTACGTTGTCCTCGACCTGCGAGGTGGCTGAGGGCGCATACCGGTTCTGCAGTTGTCGCAGGGTTTCCTCCGCCGCGGTGAGCCGGGTTCCGACGTCGGCGGCCGCCGCCTGGGCGTCCGCCAGCGCTTGCGGGGCGTTGCGTTCGAGTTTGCGGAGCGCGTCGAAGTCAGCCTTGTGTTCCTGGAGGCTGGCGTTCACTGACTCACACCGGCGAATGATGTCCCCGAGCCACTTCCGCTGGTCTTCCTCGGTGTCCGGAATGTGGTCATCGAGCTGCTGCTGCAGTTTGAACGACTCGCTCATGTGCGCCTTCGCTACAGCAATGTCCTCGGCGAACGGCTTGACGGCGTCATCGCCGTACTGTGCCTGGGCGAAGCCAAGTTCCTGTTCACTTGACTTGATGGCGTCATCTGCGGCGATGAGAAGCGTTCCCGCACGCCGCCGCAGGTCCTCCACGCTGAGTGAGGCCAGCGGGTCGAGTACCTGCCCGTCAGCGCCGCGGCCGGGACCGAACTCTATCTCGGAGGCGTGCTGGGTCTGCTGGGGGGCGGGTTTTCCACGCTTTGACCGGAGATAGAAGTAGCCGCCCACCCCGGCAAGGACCAGCAATCCGCCAAGAAAGAGGAAAGAGCCTCCGCCTCCGGTATCCGCTGCAGTTTCGGCGGTACCGACAGAGCCGCCGTCGAGCACCTGGTCGACACCCGTGACGGCTGCCAGCGCGGCGCCCGTCCAGTCGCCGTCGCTCAGCTCCGGTCTGGCGAAGCTCTGGTAGATGGCGGCGGACTGACTGTCCACCTCGCTTGAGCTGTCCGCCAGGATGCCGCCCCTGCTTTCACCGACGCTGACCACAAAGATTGCGTCATCAGCCTGGAACGTGCTGGCCTCGGCGGAGGCGATAGCCCATTGGAGGGGATCTGAGGGATTGGTGAAGGAGTCGACATAGGCAACGTGGAGCGTGTATCCGTGTTCGCTTTGCAGCTGCTCGATTGACTGCTCGACCTGCTGCTCCTCAGTCTCCGAGAGGACATCGGCCTGATCGATAACCGTCGTCCCGGAGCTGAAGTCGACAGGATCGACGGCGTGGGCGGGTGCAAGGGCAAGCGGAACCATCAGAGCCAGGGCCCCAACACCCGCCGCGGAGCCGATGCGTGTGATGCTTGGCTTCATTCATGACCCTTCAGCAGTGTCCGCCGGGCGCTCCGGGAACCGGCGAACCACCGTCGCGCAAGGGCATATATCCCCAGGGGTCCGCCTGACTGCGATTCTATGGTGCCGTTTGGGGGCCGTCCACCGGGCTATGCCAGCAGCGAAACGCACGCGCACGCGCCGGCGTCGTTGGTGATGCGGGACAATGGACGAGGGCGACGGCTTTCGGTTGGTTCACAGGTGCCGTACAGGGAACGTCATCCGCGGGCACAGACTGCTTTGGCATAGTTCAGGGAGCACCAGTGAAAGGACAACCGATGACCGAGAACAACCCCGGTTCATACAACGGACCGCTTCCGCCGCGCCCGCAGAATCCGCCGGCGCCTCCTGGAACCACGACGCCTCCCGCGGACTCCGGTCAGCCGGTCACCGATCAGCATCCGGGGCAGCCTTTTACTTCCCCGCTCCAGCATTCCGGCTACGCGGCCGATGACCACCAGGCGGATCGCTACACCTACGACGAGGCCAATACCTCTTACGGCTACGGACTTCCTTCTCACACGGAAGGGTCCGGTGAGAAGCAGTCCGGGGGGAAGAAGCGGATCGGCACCGGAACCTTCCTGGCCGGCATGCTGATAGCGGGGCTCGTCGGCGGCGGCGTCGCGGCCGGTACGGATGCGCTGCTTGAATCGGGCAACCCCGCGTCGAACAACGGCGCGGCGCAGCCCCAATCGGTGGTGGTCAACGACACCGAGAGCGTGAACCAGATCACGGGCGCCGCAGCCAAGGCGTCCCCCAGCGTCGTCACGATTTCCGTGAACGGAGGCGGCTCAGGCGGCTCGGGCTCCGGGATCATCCTCGATGCAGAGGGGCACATCCTCACCAACACCCACGTTGTCACCCTCGGCGGTCAGGTGGCGGATCCCGCTGTGGAGGTCCGCACCAATGACGGCCGGGTGTTCCAGGCGCAGGTGGTCGGCACGGATCCGCTCTCGGACCTGGCAGTGATCAAGATCGATGCGCCGGACCTTCAGCCGGCAACCCTCGCAGATTCCTCCGCCCTCAACGTCGGCGACGTCGCCATCGCGATCGGAGCGCCGCTGGGCCTGAGCGGCACTGTCACCGACGGGATCATCTCCACCCTCAACCGGACAATCAGCGTGCAGTCCTCGGCTGTTCCCGAGGAACAGTCCGACGCGCCGGAACAGGACCCGGGAGACGGCTTCAACTTCCTACCGCCGGACGGTTCCCAGGCGCCCCAGCCGGGCGGGCAGGGCTCCATCTATCTCAACGTCATCCAGACGGACGCCGCCATCAACCAGGGCAACTCGGGGGGCGCGCTGGTTGATTCAGAGGGGCGGATCATCGGTGTCAACGTCGCAATCGCTTCCGCAGGTACCGGGGAGAGCGCCGGCAACATCGGGGTGGGTTTCTCGATTCCGATCAACTATGCCCAGCGCGTAGCCGAGGAGATCATCGCCACTGGAGAAGCCTCGCACGGTTTCCTCGGTGTCAGCGTGGGAGCAGCAGCATCCGGCAACGCGGAGGGCAGCAGCTCCTTCTCCATCGGGGCGCAGGTCCAGACCGTGGAGGCGGGCAGCCCGGCTGAGGCAGCCGGGTTCCAGGAAGGCGACATCATCACCCGCGTCGGTGACCTGCCCATCGAAGACCCGCAGGCCCTGACCGCGGCCGTCCGGATGCTCGCCGAAGGCGAATCCGCCCAGGTCGAACTCGTGCGCGGCGGCGAAACCCTGACCCTTGATGTCACGGTGGGACAGGCGCCGGCGTAACCAGGCAGACCCCGGAATCAGCGAAGCAGCGGCCCGTGCACCGGCGGGCCGCTGCTTCGTCATATAGCTGCGGTAATCGGCACACCCGTGTGGTTAGCTTGTGTGCGGGCCAGCTGGAAGCCGGAGGAAAGGCAGCACATGGACGAGACCACTCCCGCGCTGAGAATCGCGGTGTTGGTGAAGCACGTACCGGATACGCAGTTCGATCGTCACCTCAATGGAGACGACCGCACCACGGACCGTTCGGAGAGCATCCTGTCGGAGCTCGACGAGTACGCCCTTGAGGCGGCGCTGCAGCTCGTTGAAGCGCATGGCGGGGACGGCGCGGGCCACCGCGTGACGGCAGTGACCATGGGCGGGGCGGGCGCGGTGAACGCAGTCAAGAAGTCCCTCCAGATCGGCGCCCATGAAGGTGTCCACCTCACCGACGACGCACTGGCCGGCTCTGACGCCTCCGGCACCTCGCGCGCGCTCGCCGCCGTTATCCGGCATCTGGGTGACGTGGACCTGGTGCTCACCGGCATGGCCTCCACTGACGGGGAGACCTCGCTGGTGCCGGCGCAGCTTGCGGAGCTGCTGGAGCTGCCGCAGGTAACCTTTGCGTCGAGTCTTGAACTGCGGCACGACGGCGGTGCGTGGCACCTTACCGCACGCCGCGAGAGTGACAACGTGGCGGAGACAGTGGAAAGCACCCTGCCCGCAATCGTCTCGGTGACCGACCAGATCAATGAGCCCCGGTACCCCAATTTCAAGGGCATCATGGCAGCCAAGAAAAAGCAGATCAGTGTCCTCTCACTCGCTGACGTGGGGGTGGACCCGTCGGAGGTGGGGCACGCCGGAGCATGGACCCGGGTCGAGGACGCGCAGCCCCGCCCTGCGCGGTCCCAGGGCGTCATCATCACCGATGAAGGCGATGCCGGGCGGCGTCTGGTCGATTTCCTCGCAGAACAGAAGCTGCTGTAGCGGCCGCGGACGCAGCGACACAACCTACAAGGAGCCGTTGAATGGCAAAAGTCCTCGTGTACATCGATACGCCCGGTGAGAACCTGCATAAGACCGACCGTGAGCTGCTGACCCTCGCGGCCACCCTTGGAGAGCCCGCCGTCGCGCTGGTGGGGGAGCTGGGAGACCAGGTTGCGGCCGAACTCGGCGCCTACGGCGTCGGCGCCGTCTACCAGCCCTCGAATGCAGGCCTGGACGAGCTGCTGGTCGCGGGCAAGGCGGCGTTCCTCGCCGCGGCGGCTGAGGCTGCCGACGCTGGGGCGGTGCTTCTCGGGAACACGTTCGAGGCGAAGGAAATCGCGGCCAGGGCCGGTATCCGGCTCTCATCGGGAGTGATTACCGACGCCGTCGCGGTGGATGAGAGCTTCGCGGTCACCAAGGCGGTGTTTGCAGGCTCCTACACTGTGAACGCCTCAGTGACCACCGGACGGCCCATCATTACGGTCAAGGCCAACAGCGTGGAGGCCGCCGCGCCGCAGGGCGGCACCGCACCTGCCGTCCACCCGGTTGACGTGGCAGCACCCGCCGCCGCACGGATCACCGGCCGGTCGGAGAAGGCACCCAGCGGCCGGCCGTCACTTGATGAGGCCCGCATCGTCGTGGCGGGCGGCAGGGGCGTGGACGGCGACTTCGGCCCGCTTGAGGATCTGGCGGATGCGCTCGGCGGCGCTGTCGGAGCATCGCGCGCAGCAACGGACGCCGGCTGGATCGACCATTCGGCCCAGATCGGCCAGACCGGCAAAACGGTCTCGCCGCAGCTCTACGTTTCCGCCGGCATCTCCGGGGCTATCCAGCAGAAGGCCGGAATGCAGACGGCCAAGATCATCGTGGCCATCAACAAGGACCCTGACGCGCCGGTCTTCGAGATCGCCGACTTCGGAATTGTGGGAGACCTGACCTCAGTGCTTCCGCAGGCAACTGAGGAGATCAGGAAGCGCAGAACGTGAGCACGGCCTCCATCCCCGAGGATCTCCAGGCGGGTGTGAGCCGTGTCCTGTGCTTCGTGGCCCACCCCGATGACATCGATTTCGGAGCCGCCGGTACGGTCGCGAAGTGGCGTGCAGCCGGCGTCGCTGTTGAATATTGCATCATGACCGACGGCGACGCCGGTGGTTTCTCGGATGAGCACCGTCCGGACATCGTGGAGCGTCGGCGCGAAGAGCAGCGCTCGGCGGCGCGGCTGCTGGGTGTGGACTCAGTGCACTTCCTGGGATACCGGGACGGCTACCTGGAACCGACGGTCGACGTGGTGGCCGGCGTCGTCGAACTCATCAGGCGCGTGCGGCCGCAGATTGTCCTGGCCATGCATCCGGAGCGTAACTGGGAGCGAATCCAGAAGAGCCACCCGGACCATCTGGCGTGCGGTGAAGCTGTCACGCGTGCCATTTACCCGGCGGTCGAGAATCCCTACGCCTTTCCTGAGCTGGCGGCCCGCGGCCTCGGCGCCTACCGGGTGCCGTGGCTCTGGTTCTTCGGTGGACCAACGCAGCTGGAGAACCACTTTGTTGATGTCTCCGACCATGTGGAAGACAAGATGCGCGCTCTGCGTTTCCACGCGAGCCAGCACCCTGACCTCGACCGCATGAATGCTGCCGTCCGTGGGTTCCTCGCAGCGAACGCTGCGCGCGGGGGACTGCCGGCCGGTTCGAGCGCCGAGGTCTTCCAGGTGGTCCCGGTGAACACCGAGGCCACCATCGCAGGGTTCTAGTCAGGCGTCAAAGGGAATTTCGACCACGATCGGCAGGGTAGGGGTCTCTGATCCGCCCTCGGGCTCGACAGTGATCGCCAGGCCCCGGTACGCGTTGATTCCCTCAATCGCCAGCTCGGTGTGGGCGACGTCCTCGCCGGTCATGGTTCCCAGCGACTCCGGAGTTGCACCGTCCGCCGGAAGCCGCCACATCTGGTACACCTTCCCTTCGGGAGGAGCCGGGACACCGTCAAGGGTGACCACCGCTGCGTCCCTGGATGCGGAAAACGCCAGTTCGGCGGTGCCGCTGTCCCCGATCGCAACTTCTTCCCGCTGGACATCCACCGCCTGCAGGACCTGCTGCTCGATGGAGGACGGCTGCAGATTCTGCGCCACCGTCACACCGCCGACGACGACGACCACCGCGGCCGCTGCGGCAAGAAGCCATCGGCCTGCAGCGGACTGCGGCCGACGCGCACCGCGCCGGGCACTGAGCTCATCCTCGACCGGAGCAGCGACGGTACCGGCAGCCGGCTCTGCTCCCGGCGAAACTTCGGACGGAAGGCTCTCAACGATCCGCGCAAAGAGACCGGCCGGCGGTTCTTCCTCGGAGGTGGCATAGGCCGTGGCAAGGGTTTCCCGTGCAGCACGAACCCGCGCGTTGAAGGCGTCGCGAACCTCGGGAGCGGCGCCTGAGATGTAGTCCTCGAGTGTGGTGCGCTCCTCTTCGCTCACAGCATCCAGGGCGTACATCTCAGCCCACTCGGGGGCCAGGCCACCGGCCAGGTCCTGCCGTAGATCATCTGCAAACTGCTTGTTCATATCCTTGTCCTGCATCTCAGTTCACCCCCAGACATGTTTTCAATCGGATCAATCCGTCCCTGATTCTCGACTTGATGGTCGGGACCGCCACATCGAGTTTCTCTGCCACTTCCCGGTATGTCAGCCCGCCGTAGTAAGCGAGCCGCACCGATTCCTGCTGGGTCTCCGTCAGGGTTTCCAGGCACCGGACCACCGCTTCAGCCTCCAAGCGCTGGGTGACGGTGTCGACGACGTCGTCATGGTCCTTGACCTGCATGGCCGCCCCGTACCTGGCTTCGCGGTCGGTGGAGCTTTGCTCGGACCTGACCCTGTCCACCGCGCGGCGGTGGGCCAGCGTCATCAGCCACGCCATGGGACTGCCCGCGTCCGGATTGAACCGCTCCGCCATATTCCACACCTGAAGGTAGACCTCCTGGGTGGTGTCTTCGCTCAGCTCCGGATCGATCAGGACGCGACGGGCGAGGCCGTACACCCGGCGGGAGGTCTGCGCGTAGAACTCAGCAAAGGCGCCCTGGTCCTTCTGTGCGATCCGCGCGAGGAGTTCCGCAAGTCCAGCTGCGGCATCCGAGGATTCACCGGCAGCCTGATCAGCAGCTGATCTCGTGGGGGTTATCCGGCTTACACGTGGCGTATCCATAGGTTTCAAGCATAAAGCGCCGGGCTGCCTATCCCGAACAGGATGGGCCACGGCGCGGGTCTGCACGGTCCGCCCGAGCAACGCTCCACCCATGGTCCACCACCATTTCTCCGAAGATCGGGTGCCTGATGCACCGCAACCGCTGACATCTCTTGTTCGCGGCGGAGACGGAGAAGGATGGGTCCCGCAGGCCCGCGTTATTGACGCACGGCCACCGCAATGAGGGAGTCCGCATTGAGGGCCGGCTCGCTGCCCAGCCTGTCGAGGAAACGGCTGCGGATGCGTTCCCTGGCCTCGGCATCATCCGGCAGCAGGAAGCGGTACCCGGTGCCGAGCACCAGGGTCCAGGCGAGCTCGCCGTCCAACGGCACCTGCAGCGGGGTTTCATGGACCTCGACAGCCTCGAACCCGGCCTCCTCAAGGAAAGTGCGCAGCTTTTCCGGTGTCGAGATGTCCTCCATCTGCCGGTAGGCAACCGGAACCGGCGCGTCCCGCAGGGACGGCTGCTCCTCGAAGCAGACCTCGCGCAGGAGCGATCCGAACGGCTGGTGCGCGTGTTCCTGCCAGGTGCTCATCGCCAGCTTGCCACCGCTGCGCAACTGCGATGCCAGATGTGCAAGGCCGGCTGTCATATCCGGAAGGAAGTAGAGCCCGTAGCCGCACAGCAGCGCGTCATAGGGCTGATCCGACGTCCACACCGCGGCGTCCGCCTGAACGAACCGGACGTTGCCGATGCCGAGGGCGGCGGCTTTGGCGCCGGCGAGGGTGAGCAGCGCGGCGGACAGATCGACGGCGTCAACCCGGCCCTCCGGGCCGACCTCCTGGGCTGCGGGGACGGTGCTCGCACCGCTTCCACAGCAGGCATCGAGTACGGAGTCGCCGGTGTGCAGGTCGGCGGCCGCAACCACCGCGTTGCCCATGGTGTTCCAGAGAACGGGCGACAGGCGCTCGAAATACTCGGCGCCGTCGTCGAACAGGCTGCCAATGTCGGTCACGAGTGCTCCTTCACGGTAGGCAGGCCAAGGCGGGCGCCTTCGAACCCCTGCTGGCGCCAGGCCTCGTAGACCACGATGGACGCAGAGTTGGCAAGATTAAGTGACCGCCGGGAGGGCAGCATCGGCAAGCGCACCGTCGAGGTGACGGCGGCGTGGTTCTTGACGTCGGCGGGAAGCCCGACGGACTCCGGTCCGAACAGCAGCACGTCTCCCGGACGGTACCGGATGTCGGAGTACGTGGTGGTTCCTTCGGCGGTATAGGCGAAAAGCCTTTCCGGCCGGAGGGCATGAAGCGCAGTCTCGAGGTCCGGGTGGACGGTCAGGACCGCGAGGTCGTGGTAGTCCAGGCCGGCCCGCCTCAGCTTGGCGTCATCCAGGTCGAAGCCGAGCGGCTCCACCAGGTGCAGTTCCGCGCCGGTGACCGCGGCCAGCCGGATGGCGTTGCCGGTATTGCCGGGAATCTCGGGTGTGAAGAAGAGGATGCGGAACACTGTGCAATCCTAGCGTCCGGCTGCATCGAGCAAACGGCCCAGCACCGGGACCTGCACGGTGTTTGGCTGCGGCCCCTCAGAGAGGAACCGCCGCACCTCACGGAGCAGGGTTCCGGCATTGGCCACGTGAACGGAAACAAGAGCGGAACGGTCGAGGGACGGCGGGTAGTCCACGATCGGTTCGAAGGGGTTGTTCTGCCTGCCGTGCAGCACCAGCCAGCCGCGCACGTTGCACTCGGGAAACAGGTCCTGGACCCGGCGCACCGTCTCGGCGATGCGTACGTCCCCGGCGGGGCGCCCCTGGTGCCTCAGCCGGTGTCCGTCCCACGAATAGTTCCCGGGGGGAGCCATCAGGGAGTCGACGACGGCGATGCGGTATCCGGCCAGTACGGCGTGCCCGACGTCGGTCCCCCCGCCGAAGGCCAGCCCGTTGATCAGCCGGGCGGCCGGGAAGCCGGGCAGCAGACTGGTCTCCACGAGGCGGGCGGTGGCGCGTTCGCCGTCGTAACGCGCGGCCGCCCCCGGCCGCAGCCGTGCGAGCACACCGGGCCGGCGCGCCGTACCGTGGACCTGCCGGGCGGCCAGGGTCGGCGGGATGGGCGCGGTGCGGGCGCCGTCGTCGTCGTAAGCGGGCTCGTAACGCGGCGGCTGGGAATATGCCTCGGCAGCTGGTTCCCGCGCCGGCCGCCGCGCCGCGGAGGCCGGGCGCCCTGCCCCGGGAAGGGGGTCCTCGGTACCGAGGGTCCGGTCGTAGCGCCGGCGGCGCTCGGGATCGGAGAGCATCTCATAGGCCACAGCCACCTCATGGAACAGCTCGGCGCTGCCGCCCTGGTCAGGGTGTGCGGTCCGGGCAGCCTTGCGGTAGGCGTCCTTGATCTGTTTCGCAGTGGCACTTCTGGCCACCCCGAGCACGGCGTAGTACGTGCGGTCGGGGGCTGCCATGAGGGCCTTTCATCCGATGCGGGGGTCCGGAACGTTCTTCGCAGGTTCCGCGCTTGACTGTAAACGGTGTGTCCACCACCGGCAAATGGGCGGATAGCATCGGGGCATGGCAGGCGTCGGTGAGGTGCGGAGTGGGCTGGACTGGTATGCGGCCAATATCGGGCGCGAGGATTTCAGCGGGCTGCGTTTCGTCGACTGCGACTTCACCGAACTGCGCAGTGAAGGCAGTATCTTCAGCGGCTGCGTCTTCCGTAATGTGCGGTTCAACGTGTCGAGCCATGTCAACAGTGCTTTCGACAACTGCCGCTTTGAGCACTGCAACTTCTTCGATGCCGGCTTTGAGGCGTGCAGGTTCACCGGCAGCGTCTTCAGCGACTCATCCCTCAAACCGGTCCGGGTGGAGGGCGGCAACTGGTCCTTCGTCTCACTGGCGGGAGCCGACCTGCAGCGCAGTTCCTTTTCGCAGGTGAACTTTACCGAAGCCGATTTCAGCAACGCGGACCTCCGGAACGCCACCCTGCGCGACTGCCGCCTGACCAGCATCTCCTGGAGCGGTGCCCGCCTGCGCGGGGCGGACCTCCGCGGGAGCACCCTCGAGGGAATCGATGCCGCTGAATTCAATGTCCACGGCGCCGTCGTCGACGTTGCCCAGGCTCTGACGGTGGCCGAGGCCCACGGCGCGGTGATCCGGTGATCTGGTGAGACCGGGCGCAGGGTTGCGCGCTCGCTACAGTAGGTGGGCAGGACGGACGGTTCGACAATGGGGGAGCACACGGTGGCGGCATGGCGGGTTCGGTGGGTCCTGACCTGCGCCCTGCTTGGTTCCCTCGCTGTCCCGGTGACCGGGTGCCGCATCGAAGTGCCGGTTCCGCCGGGAGCCGGGGGACAGGACCCGACTGTGACGGCGCCGACCGGGCCCGTGCCAGGCTCCTCAACTGCGAGCTCCCCGGTTGCTGGCCCCCCGGCTGCCGGCCCCTCACCTTCCGTGCCTGGGCTGCCGCCGCTGCCGCGCTCGGAGATCGTGGGTAACGACATGACGTTCGACCGCGGCGGGTACATCGAGCCGGCCGACAAGGTCGCCTTTTCCGAAACTCTCTCCCGGGCGCCCGGCTGGAGCCCCGCCAGCCTGCTCGTCCAGGGCGAGTCCGTCTACGTCAGCGACGCCGGGTGCACCGCATCGCTGAGCTACACGCCCGGACAGGGCGCCCTCCTCGTCAGCGGCGACGACCGCGGCTCCACCGAGGCCCTGTTCCGGTACATGGACCCGAGCATTCTGCCTGAATACCTCACGGGCAGCACATGGTTGTGGGGAGAGTCGCCGGGGGATTCGACGGCGTCCGTCGAATTCCTGACCTACCGGCAGGAAGCGGCGGCGGAAACTCCCGCGAGCGTGGTTTCGCTGCGGCTCTTCCACACCACGCGGACCGCCCTGGCGTTCATCGTTTCCTGCCCGACTGATGAGCTGCTCACCGCGGCCGTGTCCGATGTCCGAAACCACGTGTCGGTGGTTCCTCCCCGCTAGCCCTGTACGGCCCGCACCCACCGGCCGTACAGGGCGGAATCGGATTCAAGCAGCGACTCCAGCGCCAGGCGGCGCAGGGCCGGACTGTCAGCGCCGGCGGCAATGTGCCCGCCCCCGCCCCCCGTCAGCAGCGGGCTCAGGGAGAGGCAGAGTTCGTCAGCGGCGTCCTCGGCGATGAAACGGCCGAAGATGCTGGGACCGCCTTCGCAGAGGATCCTTCCCAGACCCCGGGCCTGGAGTTCTGCCGCACACGCGCGCGTCCCGACGCCCTCCCCGTCCATGACGACGACGTCGGCAACCTCCGAGAGGTTCCGCGCGCGCTGTGGGTCAGCCGCCGTCGTCGTGAAAATAAGGGGACGCACCGGAGAGAGCCGGAAAAGGTCGCTTTCCGGATCAAGGTCGAGGGTGCCTGAGATGACGGCCAGTGCCGGGTGCCCGGCGAGTCCGCGGGATGTGCGCCATTCCGCGTCCGCTCCGCTCACCAGCGGACCGGCGTATCCTTCGGCGCGCACCGTGCCCGCGCCCACCAGGATGACGTCGCACAGCCGCCGGATGAGCCCGAACAACCTGCGGTCGCCGTCATTGCCGAGCGGTGCGGACACGCCGTGGTACGTTGCCGACCCGTCGAGGCTGGTCACGAAGTTGAACCGCACCCATGGGCGGTCGGCCGGGTAGGCGTACAGCGCGAGCAGGTCCTCGTCGGAGAGGTCCGGCGCGGAGGACGGCAGTACCGAGTTGATCATGGCTGGTTGCTCTCTCCCATGTTGTGCTTCAGGTACACCGGCTCCCGCCACCCCATCGCTGCTTCCACCATGGTGATCGCCGAGCGCGCCGCCGTGACATTGTGCATGCGGAGGATCCGGGCGCCTCCCAGCGCGCACATGACGGCAGCCGCGATGGACCCGTCCACCCGCGCGCTCTTCGGCAGATCCAGCGTCTCCCCGATGAAATCCTTATTGGACACGGCCGCGAGCGCGGGGTAGCCCAGCTGCGCGATCTCGGAAAACCGGCGCGTGATCTCCAGCGAGTGCAGGGTGTTCTTGTTCAGGTCATGGCCGGGATCCACGATGATCCGGTCCTCCCTGATTCCGAGGGCCACAGCCAGTTCCACCTGCCGCACCAGGAAATCCGCCACCTCGGTGACCACATCGGTGTAGGTGGGCCGGCCAAGAACGGTCCGCGGTTCGGCGAGGCTGTGGGTGATGACCACGTGGACGCCGGTCTCTGCAATGACGGCGGCGAGGTCCCGGTTGCGCAGCCCGGTGGTGTCGTTGACCACATTGGCGCCGGCCCGGATGGCCTTCTCCGCCACTTCCGGAAGGAACGTGTCCGCGGAGATGATGACGTCGGAGGCCGCCCTGACCGCTTCGATCACCGGGACAATCCGGTCGGCTTCCTCGCCGGCCGGTATGGCCGGCCCC
>NZ_KI914586.1:38640-39240 GCF_000520475.1 Arthrobacter sp. 35/47 | reverse complement strand
GCCGGTATGGCCGGCCCCGGAGCGAAGGGTGCCCCGCCGATGTCCACCCAGTCGGCGCCGTCGTCAGCTGCCTGCAGTGCGGCATCCACGGCGGCCTCCAGCGCAAAGGTGCGGCCACCATCGTAGAAGGAGTCCGGTGTGCGGTTGATGATCGCCATCAGGGCGATCCGACGGTTGAAATCGAGGGTGCGCGGTCCGAATTCATGCATCGGGTGCAGCAGGTGGGGGACAAACTGCGGGGAGCCGGTACGCACGGGGGTCTTTTCCACAGCTCATTTGTATCAGCCCATCCTGACAGCAGGCCGCGCCCGCCGAGTTGGCAGGACACACCCCTTCTGGAGGCGGGTCCACCCAGTCGGCGCCGTCGTCAGCTGCCTGCAGTGCGGCATCCACGGCGGCCTCCAGCGCAAAGGTGCGGCCACCATCGTAGAAGGAGTCCGGTGTGCGGTTGATGATCGCCATCAGGGCGATCCGACGGTTGAAATCGAGGGTGCGCGGTCCGAATTCATGCATCGGGTGCAGCAGGTGGGGGACAAACTGCGGGGAGCCGGTACGCACGGGGGTCTTTTCCACAGCTCATTTGTATCAGCCCATCCTGAC
>NZ_KI914586.1:37193-38540 GCF_000520475.1 Arthrobacter sp. 35/47 | reverse complement strand
GCGTGTCCTGCCGATTCAACGGCTGCGTTCGGCTTTGGAGACCGCCAACGATAGAATCTATGGGTGCCCGTGTACCTTGATCACGCGGCGACCACGCCGCTCTCGGCGCCCGCGCTCGCCGCACTCAGCACCGAACTCAGCCGTAGCGGCAACCCCTCGTCGCTGCACGGCTCCGGCCGGCGTGCCCGCAGGGTGGTCGAGGACGCCCGTGAAACCCTTGCCCGAGCCGCAGGCGCGCACGCCTCCGAGGTCATCTTCACTTCCGGCGGTACCGAGGCGGACAACCTCGCTGTGAAGGGCCTCTTCTGGGCCAGACGCGATGCCGACCCGCGCCGGACCCGCATCCTGTGCAGCGCCGTCGAGCACCCTGCCGTCCAGGACGCCGTCGAGTGGCTCGAGCGGCATGAGGGTGCAGACGTCACCTGGCTGCCCGTTACCGAAGAGGGCATCGTGCGGCTGGACGTCCTTGAGCAGGAGCTCGACGGCGGCGCAGACCGGATTGCCCTGGTTACCGTGATGTGGGCGAACAACGAGGTGGGAGCACTCCAGCCGGTTGCGGACATTACCGCGCTCGCTGCCCGGCACGGGATTCCGGTGCACTCCGATGCGGTCCAGGCCTTCGGCTCCGTGCCGGTCTCCTTCGCCGATTCCGGGCTTGCCACCATGGCCGTCAGCGGACACAAAATCGGCGGACCCGTCGGCGTGGGCGCACTGCTGGTGGGGCGGGCCGTGAAGCTCACCCCCGTGCAGCACGGCGGCGGACAGGAGCGGGACATCCGGTCCGGCACCCTGGACACTGCCGGCATCGCCGCGTTCGCAGCTGCAGCGGAGGACGCCGTCACCCGTCTTTCCGAGGAATCGGTGCGCATTACGGAACTGCGGGATCAGCTGATCGCCGGCGTCGGGCGTGTTGTGCCGGAGGCGGTACTGAGGGGGCCGCGCATCGACCGGCTGCCGGGCAACGCGCACTTCACCTTCCCCGGCTGTGAGGGGGACTCGCTGCTCTTCGTGCTCGACATGGCGGGCGTGGAGTCCTCCACCGGGTCCGCCTGCACGGCCGGGGTGCCCCGTCCCTCGCACGTGCTCCTGGCCATGGGGCTGAGTGAAACCGAAGCCCGGGGCGCCCAGCGGTTCAGCCTCGGGCATACATCGACGCCGGAAGACGTTGACGCCTTGGTGGCCGCGCTGCCCGAGGCATACGAGCGTGCCCGCAAAGCCGGCATGTCCGGCCACGCATCATCCATCCAGACAGCAGGAACAGGTTTTAGCTAAGGGAGAACGTACGACAATGAGAGTACTCGCAGCCATGAGCGGCGGAGTCGATTCGGCCGTCGCGGCGGCCCGCGC
>NZ_KI914586.1:0-37093 GCF_000520475.1 Arthrobacter sp. 35/47 | reverse complement strand
CGTCGAGGCGGGCCACGACGTCGTCGGAGTGCATCTGGCGCTCTCCCGCATGCCGGGCACCCTGCGCACCGGGAGCCGCGGATGCTGCACTATCGAGGACAGCCGGGACGCCTGGCGGGCCTGCGACATCCTCGGCATTCCGTACTATGTCTGGGACTTTTCGGAGCGGTTCAAGGAAGACGTGGTGGACGACTTCATTGCCGAGTACGCCGCCGGACGCACCCCGAACCCGTGCATGCGCTGCAATGAGCGCATCAAGTTCGCCGCCCTGCTCGAGAAGGCACTCGCCCTCGGTTTCGATGCCGTCTGTACCGGGCACTACGCGAAGGTCATCGAGAACGCTGACGGCAGCCGCGAACTGCACCGTGCGGCGGACTGGGCCAAGGACCAGTCCTACGTGCTCGGAGTGCTGACGCATGAGCAGCTGAAGCACTCCATGTTCCCGCTCGCTGAGACACCGTCCAAGGCGGAAGTACGGGCAGAAGCGGAGCGGCGGGGACTCTCGGTCGCCAACAAGCCTGACAGCCATGACATCTGCTTCATTCCCGACGGCGACACCCGGGGCTGGCTGGAAGAGCGGATTGAGCTGACCGAGGGGAATATCGTCGATGTTGACGGTGAGACGATCGGCACCCACCCGGGCGCCAACGCGTTCACTGTGGGCCAGCGGAAGGGCCTCAAGCTCGGACGCCCCGCTCCGGACGGCAAGCCCCGGTTTGTCCTGGAGATCCGTCCGAAGGAAAACACCGTGGTGGTGGGCCCCGAACGGATGCTCGCGGTTGACCAGCTACGCGGCATCAAGGTGTCCTGGGCAGGCGTGCCCATTCCCGCCGTCGACACCGGCGAGGAATTCGACTGCATGGCGCAGGTGCGCGCCCACGGTGATCCGGTTGACGCGCGCGCCCACGTCGAGAGGGACGAGGACGGCCGCGAGAACCTGGTGGTGCGGCTCATCGAACCGATGCGCGGGGTCGCTCCCGGACAGACCGTGGTCATCTACCAGGGCACCCGGGTGCTCGGCCAGGCGACCCTGGATTCGGCCCGTTCCCTGGAGCGCCCGGATCTGGCACCGGCGCGTTAGCACCCGGCCGGTTCCGGACACAATGCGTTGTGCCCCTGCGCAGTCTGCTTAACTGGAACCATGACTGAGAACACCGGCCGTTTTGATCCCTCAGCGAGCTCCCTCGCAGGCGAAGTTGATCCCGCAGTCATGGAGGAGCTTCTCTCAGTCCGGGGCAGCATCGACAACATCGACGCCACGCTGGTCTATCTGCTTGCCGAGCGGTTCAAGGCCACCCAGCGGGTGGGCCACCTGAAGGCCGAACACAAACTGCCGCCCGCGGACCCCGACCGCGAGGCAGCGCAGATCGCCCGGCTGCGTGCACTCGCGGAGGAAGCGAACCTCGACCCGGCGTTCGCGGAAAAATTCCTGAACTTCATCATTTCCGAGGTCATCCGCCATCACCAGGACATCTCACAGAACCATGTCGCGCGTGATGCCTGACGGCGCCCGGTCCGACTCCGTCTTGCCTGACTCCGGGGCAGTGACCGTCACGGCGCTCGGGGACTGGCCCGGTCAGGACCCTGTCGAAGCGCTCCGGGTCATCCGCGGTGAACTCGGCAGCCCCAACCTTCCCTTCCTGCCTTCCCTGCCTGAACGGGGAGCAGGAAGCGATGAGATCGGCAGGACTGCGGCGTTACTGGCGGAACTGCCCGTAGACCTTCAGCCCCACGGCTGGAGGCTGGTGGACCGACCCGGAAAGGATCTCCGGCGGGCGGTCTCCGCGCTGTCCACGGATGTCAACGTCCTCGCCGACCTCGTGGGCGAGGAAGAACGTCCCGCAGACGCGCTCAAGGTTCACTGCCGGGGACCGCTGTCGCTCGCCGCGAACCTGCACCTGCACAACGGTGAACGCGCCCTCATCGATTATGGGGCACGGCGCGATCTCCGCGACGCGCTCCTTGACGGCGTCGCATCGCTACTGCACCGCGCGGCCGCCGCCAGTCCGGGAGCGAAACTCACGCTGCAGCTGGACGAACCGGAGATCGCAGGCGTGCTGGGCGGCGGCATACCCACCGCGAGCGGGTACCGAACCCTGCGCGCCGTACCGGAACAGGAGGCTGTGGAGGCCTGGACGCTTCTGGCTGAGGGCGCCCGCAGCGCGGGAGCATCCGCGGTTGTGCTGTCATTCCGCACGCCGGAACAGCTTGCCCTCGTGCAGCGGGTGCCCGGGGTGGGGGTTGCTGTTCCGGCCGGCGGTGTATCCACCAGTCAGTGGGAGACCCTCGCCGAACTGATCGAAGGAGGCAGGACCCTCTGGGCCGGTGTGCGGTTTGCCGGAGGCAGTGCTCCCCGGGTGCAGGAGACAGCCGACGTGCTGCTGCGGCCCTGGCGCGGGATCGGACTGGCATTGGACTCACTCGGTGCCGTCCGGCTGGTACCCGCTGACGGATTGTCCGAACATGGGCCGGACCACGCGCGGAGGGTCCTGGCGCACCTCCATCAGAGCGCCGATGCCCTCAACCAGGCGATCGCGGACGCCTGAGGCGCAGCCTCCCCTCAAGTGCGCCGCCGCTCAAGTGCGCCGTTCCCAACGTGCCGGCGCTGCATGCCCGGGCAGCCCGCCGTCGTACCCGGTGAGCTCATAGGTAAACCAGCCGGCGTAGACGAGTACCGGACCGAGCTGCCTGTGCAGCACGTTGGTCTTGATGCGGAAGCGGCCCTCATCCTCGTCCCACCACTGCTCCATGTAGGCCTGGGCACCGACGACGTCGGGCAGCGGCAGCCTGAGCGGCCCGGCAAACAGGCGGGTGGCGGACGAGATCATCCGCATGCGCCCGTTGGCTGTTACTTCACAGGTCAGGGCCGTGGCCATGCGGCGATGGGCACCCAGGTAGTCGACCAACCGGTCCCCGGTCCACGACGTGGTGTCCTCGAAAACCCGTGTAGCGTTGCTGAAGGAAATTTCACGCCGTGCGGTCAGGGAGGGCCTGCCGAACGGGTCGCGGTGCGCCCAATTGCGCACGGTGAAGTCCACGTTGTTTTCGTATTCCGGGAAGAACGAGTTTTCCTTTGCAGCGAGTGCGAACAACGGACGCAGGAGTGGGACAGGCGCGCCGGCGACGTCGAACGTGCCCTGTCCGGTTCCGTACACCTTCGAATCCTCGTGGAGGCCGAAATACTCCTGAAGTTCAGGTTGCAGGCGGCTGAACCCGGCGCCGAGGGCCCGCTGGTAGATCGAGGCTGTCATGTTTTCTCCTGGAGGTGGGCTGGTACAGGTGATTCGGTGCCGACGCTGTCACAGCCTGCCCGCGGCCTTCAGACGGATGTAGAGATCAGCCAGCCGGGACGGAAGCTCATGCGGGGGCTCATCCACAACCTCCGCGCCGAGCCGGTGAATCCGCTCCTTGATGGCGGCCCGGTCCAGGAGGGCGCGTTCCGCTGCGGCCGCACGGTAGGCTTCCGCCGCCGTGCCGCGCCGGTGGCGCAGCTCGTCAAGGTGCGGGTCGCGGACCGACGCCACCACCACCACATGCTGGGAGGTGAGCGAGGGAAGCATGGGCAGCAGCCCTTCCTCCACGGCACCTGAGTCGAGTGCGGTCAGGAGTACCACCAGGCTGCGATGGGCCGAAATGGAGCGCACCTGTGCGGGGATGCGCGAGAAGTCGGCTTCGATCAGCTCGGAGTCGAGGGGAGCCATCGCCGTGACGAGGGCCGCGAGGAGGTTGCCTTTACCCGCTGACTGGACCCGGGCACGCTGACGGCGGTCGAAGGCCAGGAAGTCCACACGATCACCGCCGCGCTGGGCCAGCACCGCGAGGAGGAGCGAGGCCTCGATCCCTGTGTCCAGGCGGGGTTCGTCCTCGATGCGGGCCGCCGAAGTCCGCGACGTGTCCAGCACGATCACCACCCTGCGGTCCCGTTCGGGCCGCCAGGTGCGGACAACGGTATCGCGTCGCCGCGCGGAGGCACGCCAGTCGATCGACCGGACGTCGTCTCCGCGAACGTAGTCGCGCAGCGAGTCGAATTCGGTTCCGGCGCCCCGGATCTGCACTGCTGCCCGTCCGTCGAGTTCGCGCAGGCGGCGCAGTTTGGAGGGCAGCAGCCGCTTGGAATGGAACGGCGGCAGGACGCGCAGCATACCTGGCGCAGGAACGGTGAGTTGGCGTGCGGCCAGACCCAGGGGGCCCGCGCTCCGGATGGTCACATGGTGCACCCGCAGGTCGCCGCGGCGGCGGGGAACAAGCTGTACCGACACGCTGCGGCCCTCTCCGGCGGGAACGCGCAGGTGGTGTACCGGGTTGTGCGCGCCCGCGGACGGCTGCCAGCCTTCACGGATCCAGCCCCGGAACGGACGCCGGGAATGGTTCCGCACGGTGAGCGTGCTGATGGTCCGCTCAGTCAGCCGCACTGTCTCGGGCAGCTGGCGCTGGACCCCGACCGCACGCGGGGAGGCCGCGAGCAGGAGGTCCAGCGCGGAGCCGAGAACCAGCAAAGCTGCCCACACGGTGATGGAGGCAGGGCCGGGGTAGAGGAGCACCGGGACAACGCCGAGGAGCGCAAGGAGGACGAGGCGGCCGGTAACGCTCATGCTGCGAAGCCCATTGCTACCTCGGCACGGGAACGGTGCTGAGGATGTTACCCAGGACGTTGTCGACGCTGAGTCCGTCCATCTGCGCCTCAGGACGCAGGGCCACGCGGTGCCGCAGGGCGGGCATGGCCAGTGCCTTCACATCATCCGGGGTGACAAAGTCACGGCCGGAGAGCCACGCCCAGGCTCGCGAGGTATTCAGCAGGGCCGTCGCGCCCCGGGGAGAGACCCCGAGCTGGAACGACGGCGCGGAACGCGTTGCGCGCACCACGTCGACGATGTATCCGAGCACTTCGGGAGCAACACCCACCCGGTGTACTGCGTGCCGTGCCGCTGCGAGGTCCCGTTCGCCCGCGACGGCTGTCACTCCGGCGTCGTCGAGGTTACGCGGATCGAACCCGGCGCTGTGCCGGCGCACCACCTCAATCTCATCGTCCCGCCCGGGCAGGGGAAGGGTGAGCTTGAGCAGGAATCGGTCCAGCTGCGCTTCCGGGAGCGGGTAGGTGCCTTCGTATTCCACCGGGTTCTGGGTGGCGGCAACAATGAACGGCTCCGGCAAGGGGCGCGTCACGCCGTCCACTGACACCTGCCTTTCCTCCATCGCTTCCAGCAGCGCCGCCTGGGTTTTCGGAGGCGTGCGGTTGATCTCATCGGCGAGGAGGATGTTGGTGAAGACCGGACCTTCCCGGAAGGTGAACTCGGCGGTACGGGATTCGAATATGAGGGAGCCCGTCACGTCCCCGGGCATGAGGTCCGGCGTGAACTGTACCCGCTTGGTGTCAAGGCTGAGGGCGGCGGACATGCTGCGGACCAGCAGTGTCTTCGCCACCCCGGGAACACCTTCCAGAAGGACATGCCCCCTCGCCAGCAGGGCAATGAGCATCCCTGTCACTGCTGCGTCCTGCCCGACGACGGCCTTGGCCACTTCCCTGCGCACTGCAACGAGGGCACTGCGGGCCGGATCTGTCGGATGGGTGTGGGCGGACACCGCTGAGCCTGCCTCGGCACGGCCTTCAGCCGTCTGGTGCTCAGCTGGTGCCGGCTGATGCGGGTGTTGCTGGTTCATGGACGAAGAATCTCCTGTTCGAGTTTTTCCAGTTCCTGGCTCCATTGCACCAGTTGTGCGTCGGAGGAGGGAGTGTAGGAGTTGAGCAGCCGGTCGAGGTCGGTGTAGTCACGGGTGGTCCTTCGGCCGGCCGCCTCGACGACCGATGAACGCGGGCCGTCCGGCGGTATGCGCAGGGCAGCGGCGAGGCGGATCAGGGTCGCTGACCTCAGCGTTTCGGCGGCATGTGCCACAGCGCCGGCGTCCTGGTACAGGCGCGCCCTGCCGGCAGCGGTTTCAGCGGAGCGGACGACGACGGGAAGCGGTTCGGCGACCAGCGGGCCCAGACGCCGGCCGCGCCACAGAATGGCGATCAGCGCTGTCACGAGCAGCCAGAACATCAGGGGATCCACGAAACCCGGCAGCAGGCTCCGGGGATCAACCGGCCCGGATGTGACTGCAAGGTCCTCAGCCGTGGGCTGGTACCAGACCAGTGTTGGAGTGCTTCCCAGGACGCGCAGCGTCAGCGCGGCGTTCCCCTCATCATCGATGAGGCCGTTGCTCATGATTGCTCCGTGCCCCAGCACGGCCACGGTTTCATCAGCTGTGGTGACAAAAATGCCGGCGGGATTGGCGCCGTCGTCCTGGGGGAGGGGAAAGCAGGTCCCCGGGCCGCGGTAGGACAATCCGCCCGCGCTCACTTCCGCGGCGGCGCGTGCGTCCGGGTTTGCGCAGTCCGCCGGGAGCGGTTCTTCAGATCCTGCGGGGACCACTCCGGCGGAACGAACGCCGTCAGCAAGTTCGGTCAGCGCGGCAAGTCCAGGCTCCACCAGGACGGTCCGATCCGCGAGGCCGCCACCAAGGGCAGCAAGCTGTTCGGCGCTCAACCAGGAATCGGGGTCGTGCAGGAGCAGTGTGTCATCCGGCCCCTGCAACGCGTCCACCGCATCGTCGAATGATTCTGCGCGGACCACGTCGACGCCACTGCGTCCCAGGACCTCTGCTGCTGCCCGGGCGCCCTCCGGCGCGGGGTTCTCCGGGGACAGCGGCTCCCGTTCTCCGGATCCAGCGGCCAGCGCGCCGATCAGGACCGCAGTACCGAGCAGGACGCCAAGGATGATCCAGCTGCGGGCACGCCCCAGCCTGTCGAGGATGGTGGAGCGGAAGCTTCCGCCGTCGCCTACTATTTCCCCTGCGGTCGCTGCGGTTCCGGTACCGGTGGACAGGGCCTCGGGCGGGCTGGTGGGCATAGGGGCTGTCATACCGGCGCCGCCCAGTGTGCGCTGCCTGCCTGCCGGCGGGGCTGGGTGTGCTGCAGTTCCAGGTCCAGTTCCGCGGCTCGCCGGTAATCGGGCTGGCCGGCCGGACGGGAACCGTAGTGCACCTCATTGAAGCGCTCCGCCAGCCAGTGAAGTTCATCCGACTGGGCGGCAAACAGATCCTGCAGCCGGTGGGCCACCTCGACGGCGGTTCGTCCGGCCTGCTCGTCGAGGATCATGCGTTCTTCGGCGGCGCGGGTAATGGCGCGGAAACGTTCGGTGAGTGCCTCATCCCACTTCCCGGTGCGGGCGGCAGCCTCTGCGGTGTCCCGATGCGCCTGCGCTGAAAGGCTCGACTGGGCAGGGAAAACCGTTGGATCAGGGCGTCTTACGGCGTTGAGCCGTGGTTTGATCAGGAGCACAGCCACAGCGATGACGACGCCGGCGCCCACCGCGAGCAGAATGGTCCCCACTCCTGCGTCAACACTTCTGATCTGGCGCAGGAGCTCACCGAGCCAGGTCAGGACGGCTGTCCAGGCGCGTTCAAGGAGTGAGGGTTCGGCCTGCCGGTAGACGCCCTTGGCGAGTTCATCCTGGAGCAGTCGGCGGGCCTCATCGGCTTCGGGCTGCACGGGCACGGCGGCAGGCAGCCGGAACAGCGGTTGGGCGTGGTGCACCGGCGTCAGTCTCCTGGCCGGTTCTGGGGCGGCGCGTCCCCCGGGTGGCCGAACTGTCCGCCGGCCGACTGCCCGGGAATGGGGGAGTAGGCGCCGTGCGCGCGCGCCTCGTTCTCGCGGAGCAGCACAATGTCGAAACCCTCCCGGCGAATCCGGAGGTCGACGTAGAGCAGTGCGGTGACGCCGGCCTGGAACGCAAAGCCGATGGCGGTGAAGACCGCAGTGACCGCCTGGACAACCAGGAGGACCGGCAAGGACTCAAGTAACGCCGCTTCGGTGCTGGCCGGCGTCGAGGTGAATGACCCGAAACCGAAGGCGAGGAAGGACACTGGAGCGGCCACCACCTGCGTGATGATCGAGACGATGATCGACGTGAGCACCAGGATTCCGAATGTCCGCCACCAGTTGCCGGTGGTGAGGGTCCAGGAGCGACGCAGTGCGGCAATGGGGCCGACCCCTTCAAGCATCAGGGCAGCCGGAGCCATCACCCATTTGATATTGAGCCAGACGGCGGCGGCCACCGCTGCCAGCACACCGATCACGACGATGGCAATGGCGGCGTCCTGGAGGGCGAGGGAGAGTCCGACGAGGATGAGGATGAGAACGGTGAGCGAAACGGTCCAGAGGAGGAAGAGCATCCCGCCCAGCCCCAGCAGGGGCAGAATCCTGGGACCGGCGAGTTTCCACAGCCCGGCGAAACCGGTTCGCTCATTGAGTACGGCCCGGGCAATGGGGATGATCAGCACACCCTGCAGGATGAGCACGCCGACGGAGGTCAGGAGGACGAGAACGGACCCGACGGAGAGTGCAGACGCCACGAGCCCGGTCATTTCCGCGGAGGAGGCGGTGACCGGGTCGAATGACGTGAGGGAGCCCGTCAGCCCCACGGTCAGGAGGACCGTGACGACGCCGACGATCACCTGGAACAGGATTGCCGTTCCAAAGGTTGAGAGGGGGTTGCGGCGGCAGGCCTGGAAGGCGCCGTCCAGTATTTCGCCCAACCCCAGCGGGCGCAGCGGGATGATGCCGGGCTTGGGCGGTGCCTGATAGCCGTGAAACTGGCCGGGCGGTGGAGTCGGCCATCCCGGTTGCGCCTGGGGAGCCGGCTGCCCCTGCGGCCAGGGCTGGCCCTGGCCCCACTGCGGCTGAAGATTTTCCCCCCACTGCTGCGGCCCGGACGGGGGCTGCCACGGCCGATCCTCCGGTTTCCCTTCCGGGAAGTTCCCGCTCATGCTGATCCCCTTACCCTGGTGTGCCGCCGGATGCCCGCTTGATCCGGTGCCGGCTCCTTCAGGCCCGGACGTACCAGGCCCCTCCGCTACCTACACGCTGAACTATAGTTACCGGCTCTGACGTTTCTGCCGGGGCTCTGTGCTTCCATTGTTCTCCATCGCCGGCGCTCCGGCGCACGTTGGCTGCGGGTCGCCCCGAAATAGTCCTCTAGGATGACAAAGGCACTTCGGCTGCGGGCATGGCGCGCGCTGATGCGACATCGCTGGGGCAATGGGAGATTATGGGGATATGAAGGCACGCATTCTGGTCATAGACGACGACGAGGCACTGGCTGAGATGATAGGCATCGTTCTGCGCAACGATGGCTTCGACCCGGTGTTCTGTGCCGATGGAGCACAGGCGGTCGAAGTCTTTCGGGCGACCAAGCCGGATCTTGTCCTCCTGGACCTGATGCTTCCGGGTATCGACGGTATCGAGGTGTGCCGGCAGATCCGCAATGAATCGGACCTGCCCATCGTGATGCTGACCGCCAAATCGGATACGTCCGACGTCGTCCGCGGTCTGGAGTCAGGGGCGGATGACTACGTACCGAAGCCGTTCAAGCCGGCAGAACTTGTGGCGCGCGTCCGAGCCCGTCTGCGTCCCGGTGACCAGAAGGCACCTGAAACGCTCCGCATCGGCGAGGTGAGCATCGATGTGGCGGGACACTCGGTCACCCGGTCTGGGGAGCCGATCTCACTGACACCGCTGGAATTCGACCTGCTGGTTGCCCTCGCGCGGAAGCCGTGGCAGGTCTTCACCCGGGAGCTGCTGCTGGAACAGGTATGGGGCTACAGGCACGCCGCGGACACCCGGCTCGTTAATGTTCACGTACAGCGGCTACGGTCCAAGATCGAGCGGGATCCTGAAGCTCCCGAAATCGTACTGACGGTTCGCGGCGTCGGATATAAGGCAGGACAAGCATAAGTTGGAAGTGCGGGCAGGCCAGTCTCTGAGCTCGGCGTCCCAGGGCGCCGCGCAGGGTTGGCGGTGGGTCCGGTCCGTCACGGCGCAGGTAGCGCGGCGCTGGCGTCGATCACTACTGTTCCGGACTGTCACCTCCACCCTGGTCCTCACCGCAGTCGCGCTCATGGCGGTGGGCGCGTTCCTCTCCAGCCAGATCGCCAACGGGCTGTACCAGGAGAGACTGGACCAGTTCAAGGCCGAGGCAAGCGCAGGCCTGAGCGAGGTTCGGGAGATCTTCGCCCAGACATCCGTGACCGACCGGGAGTCCACAGCGCAGCTGGTCCGTGACACACTCCCCAGCCTTGAGGGTGGGGGTGCCGACGCGCCGCGGCAGTTCATGCTCAAGGGCGTACCGGGGCAGGAAAGCATCTTCGTGTCGCCCTTTGCCAGCCCGGGACTGACGGAGTCCTCGGCCATTCCGGAAGCGCTCGCCGAGGCAGTGCGCAACGGCGACGATCAGTACTGGTCCCCGATCACGCTTGCCACCTCAGCCTCGGGGACCGAATTCAATGTGCCGGGCATCGCCTTCGGCACAAAAGTGACTCTCCCTCCGGAACAGACGGAGTACTCGCTGTACCTCATCTATGACCTCTCATCCATGCAGGCCACCCTGGACTACATCCACGGAGTTACCTGGATCGGGGGGACACTGCTGCTGGTGACCATCGGAGCCATCGTCTGGCTCGTCACACGGAGCGTGGTGGGGCCCGTCAGCCACGCCGCGCTGGTGTCGGAGAAACTGGCCGCGGGTCAACTGCAGGAGCGGATGGAGACGCAGGGAGAGGATGAAGTGGCCCGGCTCGGCGCGTCCTTCAACCACATGGCCGCGAGCCTCCAGGACCAGATCACCCAGTTGGCCCAGCTCTCCCAGATGCAGCAGCGGTTTGTCTCCGATGTTTCCCATGAGTTGAGGACGCCACTGACCACTGTCCGGATGGCAGCGGAAGTACTCCATGACGCACGCCAGGAGTTCGACCCGGTCAATCGCCGGTCGGCGGAAATCCTGTACAACCAGGTCGAGCGGTTCCAGGCCCTTCTCGCGGACCTGCTGGAAATTTCCCGCTTCGACGCCGGTGCTGCAGTTCTTGACGCCGAGCCCACCGATATCTTCCAGATCGTCCACCACGTCATCGACGGCGCGCGTCCCCTGGCGGAGAGCCACAAGTCGGACATCACGGTAATTTCCAACGAGTCAAAGTGCGTGGTTGACGTCGATCCCCGCCGGATCGACCGCATCCTGCGTAACCTCGTGGTCAATGCGCTGGAACACGGCGAAGGCAAACCGATCAACATTTACATCGCGTCCAACCCCGACGCCGTGGCGGTTGCCGTCCGTGACCACGGCATCGGCATGACCCCGCTGGATGCGGCCAGGGTTTTCGACCGGTTCTGGCGTGCGGACCCGGCCCGGGCACGCACCACCGGCGGCAGCGGACTGGGGCTCTCGATCGCCACTGAGGACGCACGGCTCCACGGCGCGTGGCTGCAGGCGTGGGGGTCACCGGGGGAAGGTTCCTGTTTCCGGCTCACGCTGCCGAAGCGCCGCGATTCCGTGCTGAAAGTGTCTCCCCTGCCGCTTCCCCCGCGACAGGCAGCGCTCCCGCCCGGTCCGGCCACGGCAACCACGACGCCGGACGCAGTGCCCACACTGCACAGCGCGGCTGGAGGGGAACGATGACCGCGGGCGTTATCGGGCGGATCGCTCCGCTCGTGATCCTGCTGCTCCTCCTGACCTCCTGCTCCTCCATACCGACGGCCGGGCCGGTGGGCACCATCGAGGCGACCGCCGAGGCTGAGACGGGTGCTCGATTTGTGAATAATCCGCCGCCCCCGCGGGAAGGCGCCCGGCCCGGGGAAATACTCAACGGCTTCCTCGTGGCAGGGATCGGCGTTTCGGACAACTACAGCGTGGCCCGGTCGTATCTCACTCCATCGCTCGCACAGACCTGGGCGCCGGAGCAGGAAATCACCATCTACCGCTCGGATTTCAAGATCAGCTCCACACCGACCGAAGGCGAGCTCCAGCTTCAGGTGGAAGTGGCGGGTTATATCGACGCGGCGGGAATCAGGCGCAACGTGGGGCCGGGCACCACGGAATCCATGACAGTCCGAATGGAGCAGGTGCAGGGAGAATGGCGCGTCGCCGAGATCCCGACCGGAATCATGATTTCCGCAGCGGATGCCGAGAACCTTCTCCAACCACATGAGCTTTACTACTACAGCAGCAGCTACCAGTACTGGGTTCCCGATGTGCGCTGGTTCGTGAACCGCCAGGGTATCGCCACCAATATCGTCAAGGCGCTGATCAACGGCCCGGCGCCTTACCTCCAGGGTGCCGTAACCAGCGCCTTCCCGGAAAACACAGCTCTTGCGGTTGAATCCGTCCCCATTGAATCGGGGACGGCGACGGTCGACTTCACGCAGGACATCCTCACCGCAACCGACAACCTGCGCCGCCAGCAGATGGAACAGCAGCTCCGGGTGACGCTGACGGGACTCAACACGGTGAACTCGGTGGAGCTGCGGGCGGGCCAGCCGATTCCGTATGACATTGATCCCGACCTGGTGCTGCCCGAACTGGACCCGGCCGTTCCCAGCAGGCAGATAGTGATCAGCGAGAATGAACTGGCCTTCTTCGAGGGCGGTCAGCTGTCTCCCGCAGCGGATGTGCCCTCCGTCGCCGGATTCGATCCGGTTGACCCGGCGATGTCCTATGACGGCAGGAACTTCGCATTCCTCAACGATGAACGGACCCGGCTCCTGGCAACCGGCGAGGGCCAGAACGTCCGAGCGGTGACGGCAGGATCGAACCTGACCCCACCGAGCTATGATCCCGCCAACTGGATCTGGACGGCGGGAACCTCCGACGGGCGCTCCTATGTGCGGGCGATCCCACCGGGGGGAAGTACCGACAACGCGATCGATGTCCTCGCGCCATGGCTGGGAAACCGGACGATCAGCGAGATCCGCATCTCCCGCGACGGGGCGCGGGCGCTCATCGTCGCCCAGCAGTCCGGGCAGAGCCAGCTGCTGTTGTCCGGTGTGAGCCGGAGCGAGGACGGCGTGCCCCAGACATTGAGCGATCCGATCTCGCTTAATCCGCCCGGGGCTGTGGACACAGCAAAGTGGGTTACCGAAACCTCCGTCGTCGTCGCGGATACCGCCACGGAGGGTTCGGTTACCGCCACACTCCTTCCTTTCGCTTCGGAGCCGGACGAGTTCCGTCCCCTCGCCGGTCTTCAGCACCTCAGCGCGGGCACCGGCCGTACCAATGTCTTCGCGCAGAGCGGAAACAGCATCTACGGCGTAGTGGGAAACACCTGGACGGATCAGGGCGTCACCGCGCGCGATCCTTCCTTTGCCGGCTGACGGTTCCTGACCTTATCCACAGACTGACCGGATCGCCGACGCCTCCGCGTCCGCTGTGACACGGTTGAGGCATGTGGAAGGCAGGGTTGGATCGACGCCTGGACGCTGTTCGCCTGCACCCCACGTGCGGCCGTCTGGAGGGCGCCCTGCACGAGTTCGGCTCCCTCATCCTTCCTACTGAATGCGTGGTGTGCGAGCTGCCTGATAGCTCCCTGTGCGCCGGGTGCGCGGCCACGCTGCGCCGAGCCACCGTCCGGCCGTTCCGCGCCGAGCATGGAGCAGAGGCGCTGCCGGAAGCGGTATGCGGGCTGGGTGCAGCCGGTCCCGACGCAGATGGTTTCAGCCCCCTCCCGGTGGTGGCAGCGGGCTCCTATGCCAGGGCCCTGTCGGCCGCACTGCTTGCTTTCAAGAACCACGGCCATACGGATATTGGCCGCTGGCTGCAGGCGGCGCTTGCCGGTGCGCTGCATGAGGCCAGAGGGACGCTCTGTGCGGAGGCCGCGGAAGTGCTGCTCGTTCCGGTTCCCGCGCGCGGTGCCTCGACCCGGCGTCGCGGCTATGATCCGTTGTCCTTGCTGCTCGGCGGATTGGACCGCAGGGCGGAACTGCCGGCGGGGACTTCGGTTGCGGCCGCCGTCAGGATCGGCTGGCGGCCGCGAACGGCCTGGACGCTCACTTCGGGCGGACGCACGCAAAAGGCGCTCGGCAGGCAGGGGAGGCGGCAGAACCTTGTGGGCAGCATGGAAGCCGCTCCGCTGATGCGGCTCATCAGCCCGGGCCGGGCCTGCCTCATTGTCGATGACGTACTCACCACCGGAGCGACCATCGCTGAAACCGCCCGGGTGCTCCGGAACGCCGGGGCTGTGGTTTCAGGCGCCGTGGTGATCGCGGCGACGCCGGCACCCCGTGGGAAGGAGAACGGCTCAGCCCGATAGACGTCCGTACCGGGGGATGTCCCAAGCATCCCGAAGAACGCCCGGAGCGATCCATCGAAAAAAACCGGCGGGTAGGGGTGAATTCAAACACTTGGTGAACTACCGTGAAGTATGGGTATCACAACGAAGACAGTTACCCATCGACAGCGGCTGGAAGGAGCTCATCCTCGGCCGCTGTTGTGTCACCTGAGCGATTTTGGAGGGCACTATGGAATTTATGATCAACGGACGAAACCTCGCAGTTTCTGACCGCTTCCGCGAATATGCGGAGGAAAAGATCGACAAAATCGAACAACTGGGGGACAAGGTTCAAAGGCTTGACGCGAAGGTCACCAAGGAGCCCAACGCACGTCAGGCAGACAGTGCGCTGACCGTGGAGCTCACGGTGATGCAGAGGGGGCCGATCATCCGGGCGGAAGCTTCCGCAGCGGACAAGTTCGCGGCATTCGACCTCGCGTACAGCAAACTGCTGGAGCGGCTCCGCCGCGCGCGGGACCGCCGCAAGGTGCATCACGGCAGGCACACACCCGTTGCGGTCAGGGAGGCGACCGCCACGCTGGAACCCGCGAGTACGGATCAACCGATCTATGCGGCGTCGTCCAACCACACCGGCAGCGCCGACACGGTCGACATGCCGAACTATGAGATCGACAATGACGTCCCTGCCGGCGATTCGCCCGTCCTGATTCGACGGAAGGTCTTCTCGGGAATCCCGATGAGCCTCGATGACGCAGTGGACAACATGGAGCTTGTCGGCCACGATTTCTACCTGTTCGTGGATTCACAGACTGGTGCACCGTCTGTTGTCTACCGGCGCCAGGGGTGGACCTACGGTGTCATCACCCTTGACGCGAAGTGCGCGGACGGGCCGGAAGACCCGCACGAAGAGCTCGTCGCCTACCGGGCACGGGAGGCAGCAACTGCGTAGTGCCTGACAGGAATCTATGATCAGGCAATGACCTATTCCCTCACCCGCCACCAGGCACGCCGGATCGCGCTGGAGGCGCAGGGACTGGCACGGGAGCGGCCCACCAGATCACCGGGAACCCGGGAGGTGGGCCGCACCCTTGCCCGGCTTCAGCTTCTGCAGATCGATTCCGTCAACGTGCTGGCCCGCAGCCACTACCTACCGTTGTTCGCGCGCCTGGGTGTCTACGACCGAACCCTCCTGGACCGTTTCTCATCCAGGGGCCCGCGCCGCCTGGTGGAGTATTGGGCACATGAGGCATCCCTGGTTCTGCCGGAGCTCTTTCCCTACCTCGTCTCAACCCAGACCCGAAAATGGGCGGGCGCCGCTTCGCTGCCCGAGGAGGTGAGGGATTCCCTCGCCAGCCGCATTCTTGATCTGCTCGCGAGGAGCCGACCCCTGACCGCAGCGCAGGTACAGGAACGTATCGGCCACATCGAGCAGAGGACGACAGATCAGTGGGGGTGGAACTGGAGCTCGGCGAAAAGGGTCCTCGAGGACCTCTTCCAACGTGGATTGGTCTCGTCTGCGGGGAGAACCGCGCAGTTCGAGCGGCGTTACGCACTGACGGAAAAAGTCTTGCCCGATCCGCGGGCCGCCCAGCTTGAAGTCCCCGCTGCCGAAGCGTATCTCCACCTGGCAGAATGCGCTGCCAGGGCCATCGGGGTCGGAACCGTCCGCTGTATTGCTGACTACTTCCGCCTCCCGATGAAGGCTACCGATGAAGCACTATCCGTCCTCGTCCAGCGCGGCACCCTCATTCCCGTCACGATCGACCGGTGGAACCAGCCCGCCTACCGCTATGCCGGCTCGGTGCTCCCGAGGGCAGCCACGGGAAGGGCGCTGCTGAGTCCTTTTGACTCTGCCGTTTTCGAGCGCCGGCGGCTGGAGAACCTGTTTGAATTCCACTACCGCATCGAGATCTATACTCCGGCGGGAAAGCGCAGGTATGGCTACTATGTGTTGCCGTTCCTCCTGCGCGACTGCATGGCCGCGCGGGTCGACCTCAAGGCGGACCGTGCCCAGAACCGCCTGGTCGTGCGCGGCGCATACGGTGAGTCTTCAGCACCGGCGGACACCGCCGTCGAGCTGGCCGCGGAGCTGGTGCTGATGGCTGACTGGTTGGGCCTGGAGCGCATCGATGTCGAACCCAAGGGGGATCTCGCAGGCGAGGTCGCCGCGCATCTGGCCGGCGAGTTTGGCCGGGAACTAAATCGGGGGACAGGACGTCTCTCACGTAGACTGAACCCGCCAGTAAACGGCGTACCTAGATTGGGAGCAAATACCAGTGCCATCACTTCTTGAACGAGTCCTTCGTACCGGCGATAAGAAGACACTGAAGCAACTCCGCAACTACGCCGATGCGATCAATGTACTGGAAGACGAATTCCGGGGCCTCAGCGACGAGGAGCTGCGCGGCGAAACCGACAAGTTGAAGAAGCGCTACCAGGAGGGCGAGACCCTTGAGGCGCTCCTGCCGGAGGCATTCGCCGCGGTAAGGGAAGCCTCGGCACGTACCCTCGGCCTGCGTCACTTCGACGTGCAGCTGATGGGCGGCGCGGCCCTGCATCTTGGGAATATCGCCGAGATGAAGACCGGTGAGGGTAAAACCCTGGTGGCTACCGCGCCGGCCTATCTGAACGCACTCACGGGCAACGGCGTCCATGTAGTGACCACCAACGATTACCTCGCGGAGTATCAGTCCGATCTGATGGGTCGTGTGTTCCGCTTCCTCGGGCTCAGCTGCGGCTGCATTCTGTCAAAACAGGACCCGGCGACGCGCCGCGCCCAGTACGCTGCGGACATCACCTACGGAACAAACAACGAGTTCGGATTCGACTACCTCCGTGACAACATGGCCTGGAGCGCAAACGAACTGGTGCAGCGCGGACACAATTTCGCCATTGTGGACGAGGTCGACTCCATCCTGATCGATGAGGCCCGTACGCCGCTCATCATCTCCGGACAGGCTTCCGGGGACGTGAATCGCTGGTACACCGAGTTTTCCAAGGTTGTCACCCGTCTGACCCGCGACACCGACTATGAAGTCGATGAAAAGAAGCGCACGGTGGGTGTGCTCGAGAGCGGTATCGAGAAGGTCGAGGACTACCTTGGCATCCATAACCTCTACGAATCCGCCAACACACCCCTGATCGGCTTCCTTAATAACGCAATCAAGGCGAAGGAACTCTTCAAGAGGGACAAGGACTACGTTGTCCTGAACGGCGAGGTCATGATCGTGGATGAACATACCGGACGTATTCTCGCCGGCCGTCGTTACAACGAGGGAATGCACCAGGCGATCGAGGCCAAGGAAGGCGTGGAGATCAAGGCCGAGAACCAGACGCTTGCCACGGTAACCCTTCAGAACTATTTCCGCCTGTACGACAAGCTGTCCGGCATGACCGGCACAGCCGAGACGGAAGCTGCCGAGTTCATGGGCACCTACAAGCTCGGCGTAGTTCCCATCCCCACCAACCGGCCGATGATCCGGGAAGACCGTTCCGACCTCATCTACAAGAACGAGGTGGCGAAATTCGACGCGGTCGTCAAGGACATCGTCGAACGGCACGAGAAAGGTCAGCCGGTTCTTGTCGGCACCACGTCCGTCGAGAAGAGCGAGTACCTGTCGAAGCAGCTCGCGAAGGCCGGCATCAGGCACGAAGTACTGAACGCGAAGAACCATGCCCGCGAGGCCGCGATCGTGGCCCAGGCCGGCCGCAAAGGTGCGGTCACCGTGGCAACGAACATGGCCGGTCGTGGAACGGACATCATGCTCGGTGGAAACGCTGAATTCAACGCTGTGGCCGCAATGGAAAAGAAGGGGCTTCACCCGGCCGAGAGCCCTGAGGAATACGAGGCGGAATGGCCCAACGCGCTCGCTGCCGCGAAGGAGGCAGTGGAGGCCGAGCAGCAGGAAGTACGCGACCTCGGTGGGCTGTATGTGCTCGGCACCGAGAGGCACGAATCACGGCGCATTGACAACCAGCTCAGGGGCCGTTCCGGCCGGCAGGGAGACCCGGGAGCGTCCCGCTTCTACCTGTCGCTCACCGATGACCTCATGCGTCTGTTCAACTCCGGTGCGGCGGAGCGCATCATGAACAGTTCCTCGATGCCTGACGATGTCGCACTGGAGTCGAAGATGGTCTCCAAGGCGATCGAGAACGCGCAGGGGCAGGTTGAGGGCCGCAATGCCGAGCAGCGCAAGAACGTCCTGAAGTACGACGACGTCCTGAACAGGCAGCGCGAGGCGATCTACAGCGATCGCAGACGCATTCTTGAGGGTGATGACCTGCATGAGAAGGTCGAGCACTTCCTGGAGGATGTCGTCACGGCCATGGTCGATGAAGCGACCGCCCAGGGACACGGCGATGACTGGGACTACGAACAGCTGTGGACCAACCTGAAGACGCTCTACCCAATCAGCCTCACGATCGATGAGGTGCTGGAGGAAGCCGGAGGAAAGCCGAAGGTCACTCGCGACTTCCTCCATGCGGAGATTCTTTCGGATGCGAAGGTTGCGTATAAGCAGCGCGAGGAGGCGCTTGGCGAGAGGTCGATGCGTGAACTCGAGCGACGGGTCGTGCTTTCAGTCATCGGCAGGAAGTGGCAGGAGCACCTCTACGAGATGGATTACCTCAAGGAGGGCATCGGGCTGCGTGCCATGGCACAGCGTGATCCGCTCGTTGAGTATCAGCGTGAGGGCTTTGTGCTTTTCCAGGCGATGATGGAGGCCATCCGCGAGGAGAGCATCGGCTATATCTTCAACCTCGACGTTGAAGTGGCCCCCGCGCAGAAGGCAGGCCTGCCGGGCGTTGCCGATGGGCGGGGCCTGGTTGATACGCCGATCATCAAGGCGGCGGGACTCGAAGAGCCCGAGCGTCCGGCCAGCCTGGCCTTCACCGCCCCCAACGCGCAGGGCGGCGTCGAAACCCGGGTTGAGCGTCGTCGCAGCGAATCGGACGCGGAGAAGGGAACCCGCGCCGAGCAGCGATCATCGGCGAAGCGTCGGCGCAAGTAGCTGCGCCGACTCGGTAGCATCTGCATGGCCTCAGCCGATCTGGAGTTCGGTCACGCGCCACTGTCCGCGTAGACGTTCGATTCTGAGCGCTATTGCCCGGGCGCGCTTTTGCTCGGCGGCGACCACCGAACCCTCGAAGATGTTCGGCGTGATGGGACAGATACGGACCGACCGGATAATGACGTTGCGGTGGAGCCGTAGAGCGTTGCCCGTAGCGGCGCCGCCGTGGGATTCGTGAATGCTGCGGATCAGGTTGGACCGCAACTGAAGGCGTTCGTAGCTGCGGGCGTCGAGCAGCCTGGACATCTGTTGCAAGGGTCTCGTTCCGCCCAGAACCTCCAGCGCTCCGCGGGCTACCCTGCGCGCGACTGCCTCGACTTCAGGCGGGATCTCGGGTACCGGGCTCGGAGCCGGAGGACGAGCGAGCGGCAGCACAGTTGCGGTCTGCTCTCGGGCGGCGGACACTGCGGCGGAAACCGGGACCGGCCTTGGCGCGCCGCTGACGCGTGCCAGCTCGGTTGCGCCGGATGCCGGGCGCACGTGGGAAAGGGGGCTCACGGGTATCCTCACCCTATTTCGAATGTGTCGGCGTAGCCGCCGGAGGACGGAGTGCCTGCCCGGGTTGAAGCAGGTCCGGGTTATCCCCGATGAGGTCTCTATTTGCTGCATGCCAGTGAGGCCAGGCTTCGGCGATCTGGACGTCGGTTGCCTGGGGTCCGAGGTGGCGGGCCGCAATTGCCCACAGCGAGTCGCCGGGCCGCACGATGATTTCCGCTGTAGCCGGGGTCATGATGGACCGGCCCTCGCGGACTTCTTTGACCAGCAGACCACCGTCGGGCGGCAGGACTGTCGGTTGCCAGGACGGCCCCAGTACGCGGGGTGACTCGACCGGAATCCACTGGGGATCGAGATCCGATGGTTCTCCAGGGGCCTCCAGGGGCACGGTCACTGCGGGGGATGAGGAGGCCGGATCCGCATGTGCATAGGCAGGCTGTGCGGCCACGAGGCTCGTGCCCAATGCCAGGCAGGCAGCCCGGCGCATGAATATGGGGACGAACACACCCAGGCAGCGGGCCACGTGATCGTGGCCCCGCCGGACAAGCAGCTCCGCTGCAAGGGCGGCGAAGAAACTGAAGCCGAGCCAAAGCAGGACGAGCATCCCGAACATGGTGACGCCCATCCCCACCAGCGAGGTCAGCCCCGAGGGCACAGCGGTCGACCTGTGGCCATTCAGGAGGGACGTCCCCGCGAGCAGTAGGGCGCTCCCCGGCAGCAGAACCCCAAGCGCGAGCAGCGATGACAATATTCCTGATCTCATTCCGGCCTCTTCAGCAAGTTTGATGCAGTTTGATGTGGTTTGATGAGCTATGTATATCCTGTATCGCGTTTGATGTCTACAGGTTGACCGATATAAATACCCAGCCGTAGGGTGGGCTGATGCGCTGGAAAGCCCTTTTCGAAGACATGGAAGCCCAGTTGGAGGCCGCTGAATGGGGCGAACGGGAGGCCGAAATAGCCGACCGGGTCCGTCGGGACCAAGGGATGGTGACACTTGCGGAGCGTCTTCGCGGACAGACAGGGCTGATGCTGAAGGTGGGAACCTCGGGCGGAGACCTCTTCGAGGGAGAACTGACGCACCTGGGGTCAGAGTGGCTGGTCCTGAGTACGGCGGCAGCGGAGATACTGGTCCGGCTGGGTGCCATTCAGCATGTGGAAGGATTGGGCCGGCGGATCGCAGGCGAGACATCCCGCGTTCAGGCGGCGCTCGGGCTCGGCTCGGCTCTCCGGACCCTCGCCCGGGAACGCAGGCCGGTCGCGGTTCACAGAACGGACGGCCGCGGTCGAATCGAGGGAACCATAGACCGTGTTGGACGGGATTTTTTTGAGATCGCGGCCGTGTTGCCCGGGGAGGTGCGGCGCTCGGCGCGGGTCACCACCGTTTATGCCGTTCCCTTCTCAGGAATCGCAGCGGTTGCTTCCCGTTAGTCGGTACGGACCACGGGGAATGAGTGGGGGCGGCACCCTGAGTAGGGTGCCGCCCCCGATCGGCGCCGGACCATCTGCCTAGACGTCATGCTCCGCGTGCAGACCGTCCCTCACGCTGGCTGCCGTCTTTTGGTAGGCACGGGCTATATAGTCCTCAAGGACCTGGGTCTCCACCCGCCACTGTCCGCGGCCGCCGACCTGAATTGCGGGGAGTTCGCCGGAGCGTACCAGGGCGTAGGTCTGAGACGACGAGATGTTGAGAACTTCGCCCACATCGGCCAGTGTCATGAACCGTTTCTCTGCCATGAAAGCCGCCTTCCTCCCGATTCACGCAAGAATACGTTCTTCAACCATCTTGCCACCCCGTGGTTCAGGAGACTGACGATATCCACAGTTTGTTGCCGATTCCTTCGGTTGGTTTCCATTTGCCTGTTTACTGGCAGAGAATTGCTGATGGCGTGTACACCTGAAAATCACGCCGCGAACGGCGGGGAACAGGGGAAATGTGAGTCTCAGAATCGACAGTCCGGCCGGCGCACCTGCGCCGGTTCGTCTACGCAAGCCATCCTGGAAGGATCCGCGCCTTCTCGTCGGTGTGCTGCTGGTATGTGCCTCCACCGCCGGTGTCATCGCGCTCGTCGAGGGCGCGGACAAGACCACCGGAGTGTACGCGGCCCGTGCGGATTTGCCTGTCGGGTCGGAGCTTACCGATCAGGACCTCCGCATCGTTGACGTAAGGCTCGGCGATGTCGAGGGGTCATACCGGACGGCGGGCGAGGGCATTCCGGATAACGCAGTCGCGACGCGGTTTGTATCGGCCGGTGAGCTGCTCCCTTCCGACGGAGTGGGAGTGGCTGACTCACTCGATCGCAAACCCGTGGGCCTCACCGTCGAGGATCCCTTGCCTGCCGGCACCGCCACGGGCGACCGGGTGGACGTCTGGGTTTCGCCGCGGGGCGAGGGAAACGGATTCGGCACGCCTGAACTGCTTCTGGAAGCTGCCGAAATTTATGAGTACACCCGCGAGGATTCAGCCCTTGGCGCCGCCCAATCGGCAAGGATCTTTGTGCTTGTCGATGGTGAGACCCTTCCCGCTCTCCTTGACGCGTTGTCCAATGAGTCGAGGATTGCCGTGGTCGTCAACGCGGGTGCGCAATGAGCATCCCGGTTGTCACAGTGGGACGTGCCGCGGGTGACTGCGTAACGGGCCTGGAGCAGCTTCGCGGACCGGTCACGGTGGTTCGGCGCTGCGAGGAATTCACCGAGATGGTCGCTGCCTGTCAGACGGGGATCGCGCGCGCAGCACTCATCGCCTTTGAAGCAGGTGAAATCACGTCCACGCTCGTGGAGCGACTGCGCGCCGCCGACGTCGCCGTCGTTGCCCTGACCGATGACAACGAGGCCCGGAAGCGATTGCGTGCCCTCGACGTGCGGTATGTGCCGACAACGGTGGAGCCCGCTGTACTTGCCGGGGAAGTCACCGCCGCGGTGGCGGACCTCGAGCGCCAGCAAAGCGACGGCTCGCCCGGCCATGCATTCGGCGACACCTCGCATTCCCTCGATCCCAGGGTCCCGTCTCCGTCGGATGACCCCGAGCTCCCGGGCAACGGGAAGATGCTGGTTATCTGGGGTCCAACCGGGGCGCCGGGCCGGACAACGGTGGCGGTCAATCTGGCCGCTGAACTGGCAGCCGGCGGCTCGAAGGTCCTGCTCATGGATGCTGACACTTACGGCGCGAGCGTTGCCGCGTTTCTGGGGCTGCTCGATGAATCCGCCGGTATAGTCCACGCCTGCCGTCTGGCCGACCAGGGAATCCTTGACGCACCTACGCTTGAGAGAACCTGTATTGAAGTAACTTTCGACGGTCTTCCGCTGTATGTGCTGACCGGTGTCACCCGTGCAGACCGGTGGGCTGAACTGAGACCGTCCGCGCTCACCCGGCTGCTCGCCCTTGCACGGTCGGTATTCGACACCGTCGTGGTCGACTGTGCTTTCGGGCTGGAAGCGGACGAGGAGCTAAGCTTCGACACGATGGCTCCGCGCCGGAACGGTGCGACGCTGCGCTGCCTGGAACTGGCTGAGCAGATTGTCGCGGTCGGTTCGGCTGATTCGATCGGTGTACCCCGTCTGGTCCGGGCACTGGCAGAACTGCAGGATGCGGTGCCCACCGCCTCGCCCCGGGTGGTTCTCAACAAGGTACGTGCAGCGTCGGTTGGCCGTTCGCCGGAGCGTCAGCTTCGGGAGGCGTGGGAGCGGTTCGGTCCTCCGGTACCGATTTCGGCGTTCCTCCCAGCTGACTTTGACTCAGCTGACGCAGCGCTCCTCAGGGGGGCCGCACTCCGGGAAACCGCCCCTGCGTCGCCGCTTCGCCAGGCAATCGCGGCGCTGGCCGATGCACCGGTTGAACAACGCAGGCGGAGCTCTGCTGGACCAAGCCACAGCGAAATGAAGTTTTCCGACAACGGCGTTAGGCTCTCTCAGTAAGGGGTCGCAAAGGGGCGGCCTTTCATTTCGTTACGGAGGCGTTTCATGTCGTCTGGATCCAGCACCACGGACCAGTCCAGCTCTGACACTTCACTCACCGAGTTCATCGAGCATTACTACCAGCACCTCGCGGACGACGACGCCGGCGCCTACTCGCCGGATGCCCTCACCCAGCGTGCACTTGAGCACCGGTCGCTGGCGGCTGTCCGGCCGACAGGCGAGGCACGGATCGGCGTCATCGATCAGGACGATGCAAGCATCGTCATGATCGTCACGGATGACATGCCCTTCCTCGTTGACTCGGTCACGGCGGAACTCGTCAGGCAGCAGGCCGCAATCCGGCTGGTCGTACACCCCACATTCGTGGCGGTGCGGGACCGGGCGACGTCCGAACTCGTGCGGCTCCGGCGCGTTCCTTCCTCGGCGGGCCTGTCGAGCGGGGATACCGCAGCTCTTCCCAACGTGGCCGAACTGGTGGCTGGGAGCGACGTGAGCGCCCACGTCGAGTCCTGGATGGCGGTCGAGGTGGGCCGGATCGGCGACGACTCCCGCCGTCGGGAAGTCATTGAGGGACTGCACCGGGTACTTTCGGACGTTCGCATCGCGGTTGAAGACTGGACCGCAATGCGCAGCAAACTGCGCGAAGTGTCGGAAACCCTGAAGGCAGTGCCCGAAAATGCCGGTGTGCCGGGATTGGAGCAGGCGCGCGAGTTACTTGCGTGGCTGGACCAGGGAAACTTCACCTTCCTCGGTTTCAAGGAGTACGACCTTGAGACAGAAGACGGTGAGGACGTACTGCGCGTCGTCGAGGACAGCGGCCTGGGTCTGCTTCGTCACCCGATCGACACCCGGCAGATCCAGCACCTGACGCAGGCCGGCAGGGACAAGGCCCGTGAGAAGCAGCCGCTGGTCATCACCAAGGCCAACTCCAGGTCGACAGTTCACCGCGCAGCCTATCTCGACTACATCGGAATCAAACGGTTCGACAGCCAGGGCAACGTCTGCGGTGAACGGCGTTTTATCGGGCTGTTTGCCACCAGTGCCTACACCGGATCGGTGCGCAATGTGCCCATCGTCCGGGACAAGGTCAACGAGGTGCTTCGCCGTTGCGGCTTCCCCCCTGACTCCCACTCGGGCAAGGACCTGCTCTCAATCCTTGAGACGTATCCCCGTGACGAGCTCTTCCAGATCGATGTCGATGACCTGGTCAATACGGCCATGGGAATCCTCCGACTTCAGGAGCGGCGGCGTACCCGGCTGTTCCTTCGCCCGGACACGTACGGGCGCTTCATGTCGGCTCTGGTCTATCTGCCGCGCGACCGCTACACGACCAGCGTGCGGCTGCGCATCGAGGACGAGCTGCGGCGCACATTCAATGCCGAATCCATCGACTACGAGGCACGGATGAGTGAGTCCGCCCTCGCCCGCCTGTTCTTCCGGATCCGGCTCCCCAAGGGCGCGGAGGTAGCGCACGTTGAGGTATCCGAACTCGAACAGCGGCTCGTCATGGCGGCCCGTTCCTGGTCGGAAGGCATCGATGAGGTGGCGCGCCGCCGGTTCAGCCGGAAGGATGCCGACCGCTTTTCCCACCTCTGGGCCGAAGCATTTCCAGCGGCGTACAGGGTGGACTACGAAGTCGAGGACGCGCTCGAAGATATCGAACGCTTCTCCACCTACGACCGCACCGACACCAGCGGTCCGATCATGCATGTCTACGTGCCGCCGGGGGCCGGGGAGCACCTGGAAGAGGACGCCCGGCTCAAGCTGTACCTCACCGAGCCGAAGAGCCTCAGCCAGATCCTTCCGTTCCTGCATAACCTCGGGCTGGAAGTGCTCGACGAGCGCCCGTTCGAGATCGACCGGGCCGACGGCAGGGATTTTTTCCTCTACGACCTTGGGTTGCGGTATCCGCAGGGAATTGATCCCCAGGGTACGGGTGGGCTGCTTGAGGAGGCGTTTGCGGCTGCGGTCAGGAATGCCAGTGAGTCGGATTCCTTTGACCGGTTGGTGCTGCGGGAAAATCTCCGGTGGCGGCAGGTGGCCATTCTGCGCAGCTACGCAAAGTACATGCGGCAAATGGGAAACATGAACTCGTACGGGTTCATCAGCGACACGCTGCTCGCCAACCCCGAGGTGACGCGAGGGCTCATTGCGCTCTTCGAGGCACGGTTCGATCCGGACCTGAACAACACGGAGCGGGAAGAGGCAACCGAGAGCGTCCGCCGGACACTGGACTCGCACCTTGAACAGGTTCCAACGCTGGACGCGGACCGTGTTCTTCGCACCCTCGCGAACGTCATCGAAGCGACCCTGCGGACAAATTACTTCCAGGACAAGCACCACATCAGCTACAAGCTCAACACCTCCGTGATCGAAGGTGCCCCGCACCCCAGACCGAAGTTCGAGATCTGGGTGTACTCGCCGCAGATCGAAGGAGTCCATCTCCGCTTCGGGGACATCGCACGCGGCGGATTGCGCTGGTCGGACCGTCGGGAGGACTTCCGTACTGAGATTCTTGGTCTGGTGAAGGCCCAGACAGTCAAGAATGCGGTGATCGTGCCCACGGGTGCGAAGGGCGGTTTTTACGCGAAGCAGTTGCCGGATCCCACCCACGACCGCGCGGCGTGGATGGCGGAAGGTCAGGCCAGCTACCGCACGTTCATCCGTGCGCTCCTGGACATCACCGACAACCTTGTGACCACCGAGCAGGGCGAGCGGGTTGTCCCGCCCGAGAGGGTTGTGCGGCACGACGGCGACGACAGCTACCTTGTGGTGGCTGCGGACAAGGGAACCGCATCCTTCTCGGACATCGCCAACGAGCTCTCAGCCGAATATGGTTTCTGGCTGGGAGACGCTTTTGCCTCCGGCGGATCAGTCGGGTATGACCACAAGGCGATGGGGATCACCGCCCGCGGAGCATGGGAATCTGTCAAGCGGCACTTCAGCGAGTTCGGTGTGGACACCCAGTCCGAGGACTTCACCGTCGCCGGCGTCGGCGACATGAGTGGTGACGTCTTCGGCAACGGGATGCTGCTTTCGACGCATATCCGGCTTGTTGCGGCGTTTGACCACCGCCATATCTTCCTGGACCCCAATCCGGACGCGTCGGCGTCGTTCGCTGAGCGCAAACGGCTTTTCGAGCTTCCACGGTCGAGTTGGGCTGACTACAGCCCGGAGCTGATCAGCGAGGGCGGCGGTGTCTATGCGCGCCACCTGAAGACGGTTCCGATCAGCGGGCAGGTGCGGAAGGTGCTGGGCCTTGACGATTCCACCACCAGCCTGAGTCCTCCCGAACTGCTGCGCGCTATTCTCACCGCACCGGTGGACCTGCTCTACAACGGCGGCATCGGTACCTATGTGAAGGCTTCAACGGAGACTCACAGCGAGGTCGGTGACAAGGCGAACGACGCAATCAGGGTCAATGGGAACCAGCTGCGTGCCCGGGTTGTCGGCGAGGGTGGAAACCTCGGAATGACACAACGGGGCCGGATCGAAGCGGCGCTCAACGGTGTCATCATCAATACGGACGCGATCGACAACTCCGCGGGTGTTGACTGCTCGGACCATGAGGTCAATATCAAGATCTTCGTGGACCGGATGGTTCGCATCGGCAAGCTTCCCGCAGAAGAGCGCGCGGAGTTCCTGCATTCCATGACTGACGAGGTCGCTGACCTTGTGCTCCAGGACAACATCGACCAGAACGTGCTGTTGCTCAATGACCGGCAGCGTGTACTGGAATGGAGCCCGAGTTTTGAACGGATGATGGACTGGCTCGAGACCCACGCCGACCTGAACCGGGACCTTGAAGCACTTCCCTCCACGAAGGAGCTTCGCGCCCGGGTCGAGCGTGGCCAGGGCCTTACATCCCCGGAGCTGTCGGTCCTCGCCGCCTACGCGAAAATTGAGCTGACCAAGGCCCTCACCAGAAGCGACCTCGCCGACGACCCGTGGTTCAAGCGCACTCTTCGGAGCTATTTTCCCCATCAGGTCGTCGAGCGGTTCGACGATGAACTGGACAACCACCCCCTGCGCCGCGAAATCATCTCCACGGTCATCGCGAACGACATGGTCAATATGGGTGGAATCACCTTTGTCTTCCGGGTCATGGAAGAGACCTCGGTCAACCAGCTGGTGGTGGCGCGCGCGTTCGTTGCGCTGCGGGAAATCTACGACCTCGACCGGATCATCGCGGCCCTTGCGGAGCTGCCGCCGAGTTTCCCGACCGAACACTGGACAACAGTGCACCTGGACATCCGGCGGCTGCTGGACCGCGCCGTGCGGTGGTTCGTCAACCACGTCGGCCGGGGTACAACGGTGGAAGAGGATATCGCGGCGTTCAAACCGCTGATAGATCCGCTGCGCACGCGGCTGATCCATTACGTGCGCGGCGGGGATCTCGAACGGGTTCGCCAATGGTTCGAGAAGGCTGAGGAGTGGGGTCTGCCCGATTCCATTGCCCAACACTGGGCGGAGCAGTTCGAGTCGTTCGGCCTGCTCGACGTCGCGCTCATCTCACGCCGCGTGGATGAGCCGGTCGAAAGGATCGCTGAGGTGTACTACGCGATCTACGACCGTTTCAACATCGACAACCTGCTGGAGCGCATCACCGCACTACCCAGGGAAGACCGCTGGCAGGCACTGGCCCGGGCCGCCCTCCGCGACGACCTCTACTCCACTGTGTCGGAAATGACGGTTTCGGTGATGAACAGTTCGTCACATTTGGAATCGGCCGACGCGTCCCACAGGCTTCAGGAATGGGAACAGCTCAACGCTGAACATCTGGACCGCGCGAAGAAGATGTTCGCAGAGGTGAACCAGCTGGAGCGCGATGACATGGCATCGCTCTCGGTTGCACTACGCTTGCTGCGTTCCATCGTGCGGCAGTAAGGGAGTCATAGGTGGCAATCTTCACGGATCCTATCCGGGAACATGCAGGTTTCGCTCCGGGAGATGCCGAGTGGCTGCACTTGCTTGTGGGCGACTGGCAGATGGTCGCTGACCTTGCGTTCGCTGACCTGGCGCTGTGGTTCCCCCTGCACGACGGCGGTTATGTCGCCCTGGCGCACGTCCGCCCGTCGACTTCGCACACGGTTTTCCACAGCGACTTCGTGGGGGAGCGGATCCGGGCGGACCTTCAGCCGCTGGTGGACAAGGCGTGGGCAAGCCAGCAGATCGAGCGGTCCGGGGAAACCAACTGGACCACCGAGATGGCAATGCGCGTCGAGGCGGTGCCCATGGTGCGGAACGGGCGAACGCTCGCCGTCGTCACTTCGCATATGGACCTGTCCAGTTCGCGCATGCCATCCCGGTTGGAACTGACCTACCGCCAGTGCGCCTATGATCTGCTGCGAATGGGCACCCTGGGACTCTGGCCGGACTTCGCAACTCCCACCGGGTCCAGGCGCGGTGCGCCGCGCGTCGGCGACGGGCTGATCAGGCTGGACGTTGACGGCGTTGTGCAGTACGCCAGCCCCAACGGTGTCTCAGCATTCCGGCGGCTCGGGGATGTTGAGACCCTTGAAGGACGTCCACTGGCCGAGATCGTGACGTCTCTGCTCAAGGACCGCAGGATGGTCGACGAAACGCTCCCGCTCGTGTTGACGGGCAAGATGCCCTGGCGGACCGAGATCGAGTCCCGGGGGGTAAGCCTGTCGCTGCGGGCCATCCCCCTTCGCGATGAGAAGCAGCGTTTCGGCGCGCTGGTGTTGTGCCGGGACGTGTCAGAGCTGAGGCGCAGGGAAATGGAACTGGTGTCCAAGGACGCCACCATCCGGGAAATCCATCACCGTGTGAAAAACAACCTGCAGACTGTTGCCGCGCTCCTGAGAATGCAGTCACGGCGCATGGTCAGTGATGAAGCGAAACAGGGTCTGGAGCAGGCGATGCGGCGCGTGGCCACGATCGCGCTGGTTCATGAGACCCTTTCGCAAGGTCTGTCCCAGAACGTGGATTTCGACGAACTTATCGCCCGCCAGTTTCGCCTCTCAGCGGAAGTGGCATCGCCAAACCAGGCGGTGCGCACGGAGAGGGCCGGCGAGTTCGGAGAACTGCCCAGTGATTTCGCCACGCCGCTTGCACTGGTCATCAACGAACTGGTGACCAACGCCGTCGAACATGGGCTTGCGGACCGGCCGGGGACGGTCTGGCTGAAAGCCGACCGGAGCATGGATGACGAAGGCGAAATGCTCACTGTGGCGATCATGGACGACGGCGCGGGACTGCCGCCTGAAGGCTACAGCGAAGGGCTGGGCCTGCAGATCGTGAGGACACTCGTGATGAGTGAGCTCGGCGGCACCATCGAGTGGACGTCACGTGAGGGCGGCGGCACCGTTGTGACCATTGAAATGGGCATCCGGGGTGCAAGGCGGAAACCGGCTCCCAACAAACCCGCGCCTCGCTGATCCTGACTCGAAGGTTCCCGGTACCCCGGTACCCCGGTTTCCCGGTACCCCGGTTTCTCGGGGTCCCGTGGAGAATCCCGGAACCAAAAAGGGAGGGCATCCATGATGCCCTCCCTCAAACCTGGCTGTACAGGTACGTTAGGAAGCTCGCCGGGCCCGGGCGGCGCGGCGCTTGAGTGCGCGCCGCTCGTCCTCGCTCATGCCGCCCCACACACCGGCGTCCTGACCGGATTCGATCGCCCACTGGAGGCAGGTGTCGACGACCTGGCAGCGGCGGCAGACGCTCTTGGCCTCTTCGATCTGAAGCAGGGCGGGCCCTGTGTTGCCGACCGGGAAGAACAGTTCCGGGTCCTTGTCTAGGCAGGCAGCGCGGCTACGCCAGTCCATGCTGATCACTTTCTCCTTACGACTCGCGAGCTTTGTGAAAACATTCACGAGGGGTGTCATAGTAAAGGGGGCCACTACGGCCCCCACATTTTCCTTCATTAACGCTGTCACGTTACGCGCACGCAAACAAGGGGTAACCATGAGGCAATATGCTCAAACCATGAGGGATGCGTCACACAGTTGACATCCGGCAAAGCGACTGTAGCTGTGAACGACTATGTCCGGTAGGGTGCCACTGTGTCAAGACCCTCCGGACTGCCCCACACTGACAGGACGCCCCGCCCACGCGGGGTCACCATCATCGCGGTAATCCTGCTCTGTGAGGCAGCCGCTTTGCTTGCCGTTGCCGGCTGGTTCATCGCAGGACTCCTGACCAGCACGCCGACGTCCCTGGGCGGCGCCGTCTTCATGCTGGCTCTCTTGCTGCTCTTTGCAGGCTGGCTTCTCGTGGTGGCTCACTTCTTCTTCCGGGGATACCGGTGGACGCGCTCCGCTGCATTGGTCTTTCAGTTTTTCACAGTCGTCGTGGCCGTCCCGACACTGACCGGTGGGGTGCTGTGGGTCGGGCTCATGCTTTTGGTGCCGGCAGTCCTTGTGGTGCACCAGCTCTTCACCCGGCCGGTGGTGGATTACACCAGCAGGAGCGGCGAGAACAGTACGCCGGTGCTCTGATAGCGCCCGCGGTGCCCTGGAAGCCGCTCCTGAACCGGGAACGCTGTACCGGGGACGCTGTTACTGCTCAGGAATGCTGCTACTGATCAGGTCTGACCGGTTCATGCCGGGCGAGCTGTATCTCCGTTGACCGGCGCATTCCCACCAGGACAGCGCGCCCGGGCGGCGGCGTGCCGTTCACCTCAAGACGCAGGCCGAACACTTCGCCGTCCGCGGGCGAATGGGGCCCAAGCACGATTCCCAACGGATTGACGCGGACGGCTGTCAGCGCCGGGTTCGTGACCAGGCTGGGGGAGGGCGTTGCCGAGAAGACCGCCCTCGCGCCCGCTGCCACCATTGCGCCGAGCTGCTGCTGAATCTCGCGGGGTAGCAGATCAACGTCGTCGACAAGCAATAGGGAGCCTGCAGATTGCTGCGCCACTTCGGGGCGTCTCCAGTAGGAAAAGGGGTCCGCTTCGGGCCCCGGACGCAGACAGGGCACCGACCGCGGGGCCTGCACTGCAATCAGATCGAGCGTCCGGGACTTGCCTGTTCCGGCTCCTCCGACAATCAGCCCGGCCGTCCTCGGCGGCATACTGAGATGTACCGGTGAAAGGTCATCCCCGCCCACACCGATAGGGATGTGCGCGGTCCGCCCGTCGGATGGCCGGGGGCTGAGCTCCGAACTCTCGAGAGTATGCGGGAGCGCCGCAACCCGGAATGGCCGCTGCGCGGGGGGCATGTCCGGGAGCTCTCCCTGTTCCATGATCAGCTGGGCAACGGCCTGCGCATCCGGGCTGATACGGCCCTGTGCGAGAGCCCTGCCGGGAACCGGGTCCATGGCAGGCAGCTTCGGCCAACTGAGCAGCGTTTCCGGGCTTGCTCCCAGCGGCAGGTACAGCCGGTTGGGCAGCAGGGAAAAGAACCTGCTTGCGATGAGTTCACGTTCCCCAGCAACAACGAGAGCTACTCCTGCGGTCTCGCCGTCGCGCACGATGTCCTGCAATGACTCTTCAGCTCCGCCGAAGCGGCCGTTGCGGAAGGCGCTCGCCCACCGGCCCCAGCCGGTAATGAACACTGTGATGCCGGGAGCTGCTTCAGCGGATCCAGGGCCGCCGTTGAGCCGATGAACCACCAGCTCGGCGAGACGTTGCAGAACCCGTGCTGCCCTCCTGACATCCGAGGCGGTGACGTAGGCGCCGACCTGGGGAGCATCCCGGCACGACCTCAGGTTCGCGTCACCATCGAGCAGATAGAGGTGCCGGTCGGGTAGACACCGCAGATGCTCAGCGGCGGCACAGACCACCGCCCGTCCGCTTCCATGCTGGCCGATGAACGCGAGATGCGAATGTTGGCCGGGATCCCAGAGGAGCGGACGCTGCGCCTGCCGTTCGGGTATGTCCAGCAGTCCAAGCTGAAGGATGCCGGCGGGCACCGCAGCCGCGCGGGAAAGCGCCTCCGGCAGCGGTGGCAGAACCGGCAGGCGGAGCGGCGGCGATCCCAGTGCCCGCGCTGCACTCCCTGCCGCGCTGACCAGGGACTGCACTCCGTCCCGAAGGGTGGGACTGGTCTGCGCGGTACCGATGTCGTCTCCTGCCGTCCCGCCTCCAGGGGAGCCTCGGGAAAGGAACTGGGCGAAGGACATGATGGAGGAGGTTGGGTATCCGGTGGGGGACGTCGTCGTTGCCGTCTGGAACTCAATTGGTTGACCGGACGCTATCCGCAGGTAGCCTCGTCCGGGACGGTTGACAGGAATGGAGGAGGCAGCGGCTGAACCGAGGAGATCCTGGGATTCCATGGCCGACTGCATTCGCAACACGACGCTTGCCGTGATGTTCGCCCGGATCTCCGAGGTGATCGCGCCCTGGGGTCGTTGCGTTGCGAGGACGAGATGCATCCCGAGTGAACGTCCGAGGGCGGCGATCCGCATCAGATCGTTCACTGCCCCCGGGGCTTCCTCGCTGAGCATCCTGAACTCGTCAATGACGATGACGAGACGCGGCAATCCGGTGCCGTTGAGGCCTCGGTATTCGCCGTAATCGGCAGCGTGCACTGCCGCAAACAGAGACTCGCGCCGTTTCACCTCCGCACGGAGGGAAACGAGGGCCCGCGATACGGTCTCTGGCGACAGATCGGTGAGCATTCCTGTGACGTGCGGCAGTGACGCCAATCCGCCGAGCCCGGCGCCGCCCTTGAAGTCAATGAACATGAAGTTGAGCTCTGCAGGCGGATGGTGCAGCGACAGGCCGAGAACCAGCGACCGGAGGAACTCGGATTTCCCGGACCCCGTTGTGCCCGCGACGAGCAGGTGTGGGCCGTCGGCAATCAGGTCGAATGACAGAGGCCCGGCAACCGAGGAGCCGACGATGGTGCGCAGGCATAAGCCCTCCGAGGCGGTGCGCCACTTCCCCAGGATGCCGGGGCTGTCACCGGCGAATAATTCGGTCAGGGCGACTACAGGTGGCACCGAAGCTTCCGCCGTAGGAACGGCGCCGGAACCAGACCCCGCCCCGAACGCTCTGGCCATCATCTCGAACGTTCCGGCGCGCACGTAGTCGGGGTGGAAGGGGAGAACGCCGCCGGGGCTCCTGAGAACGGGCTCGGATTCGAAGTAGTCGACGGTCCACCTTCCATCCTCCTGTCCCTGGCAGGGGAAAAACCGGTAGATACGTGCGCCCGGAACTGGCGGGGAAGGTTCCGGACCGAAAACCACAACCGAGGAGTATCTCCCCGTTGCAAGCATTTCGGCGAAGTGTCCCGGGTTGGACGTGAGCGTGACGCCCGGCAGGAAGCGTGCACTGTGCGGCAGTTCCGAGGCAGCACCGTGACACAGGATTTCGCCGGCTCCACCGAGCGCGGAAAGCTGAAGCAGTATCAGGTTCGCGACCCGATCCAGGGTGCCCCGTGGTGCCCGGACATCCAACCCGATGGGCTCGCCGTTTTCCTCCCCTGTCAGGGGGACCAGCACCGGCATTTCGGGGATGAGGGGCGGCCGCCACCCCGGTGGTGCCGGCCGGGCTTCGATATTCGCGGGCTGGTCTGCGGTTCCGAGCCGCAGGTAGTGCCCGTCGAAGGATCGTGGGGGTGGTTGCGCCAGGGCTGGGTGTCCTGTCCGTAGAGCGGCCAGAGCGAGCCCTGCCGGGTCCGGTGCTGCGCGCCGCCGTCGTTCACTGTCTGCAGCAACGGCAGTCTCAACTGCTCCAGCGAACGTGCGCCGTGTTTTCCGTGCGTTGATCAACGGAACGGAGCCGGCCACGGCCGAGAGTGCGCTGAAGGCCAGAAAGAACCACATTCCGGTGGTCACCGCGAGGACAACCCCCAACACAAGCGGCAGAAACGCTGACGCGATCAGCAACCGGCTGGCCTCGGACGGCGGGACAGCCCTGACCGGGCAGGGCTTGCTGAGGTCCACGGCGAGCGGGGTCCCGACCGGCGTGTCGGCCAGGATAAGGGCGCAGCGGTTCGATCCGATGCGGATATCGGAGTCTGTGGTCACCGGACTCTCGCTGATTCGCGAACCATCCACGCGGACCCCGTTCGCTGAGTTCCGGTCGCTCAGGGTGACCGCCTCCGTGGTGACCGTCAGCAATGCATGCCTGCGGGACATCAGGGGATCGTGGAGGGTGATGTCCGACCCGTTGCGTCCGATTGTGCAGGTGCCCCGGACAAGCGGCACGGTTTTGCCTGCATCGGGGCCGGACCGGACGAGGAAGAACAGCGTGCCGGGACGGGACGGGGACACATCCGGGCACTGGCTCGTCCCAGCGACGATGACGGCGCCGGGGGTCAGGGGGGAAACTCCGGCCACAAGCTCCTGTACGGGCACACCGGCCACCAGGAAGTGCTGACCGTCGGCCCGCTGTGAAAGCTGTTCGTAAAGCTGAGTGCCACTCAGCCGGTGAGCCCCCGTGATCACTATTTCCTCCGTGGAACCGCCGCTTGCCAGGCGCACGCCGGGACCTGCGGCCAGTGTCACGTGCAGATCCATGGTCTCGACAGTAGGGGGACCGGGAGGTGCTGCGCACCAGAATCCCGCGAGCTGTGGATAAGTGGCCCACCCGCACGCAGCAAAGCTTTTCGATGCAACGGACCTGATCTGTTCGGAACGATCCTGCGACCCGGTTGTGGGCAATATGCACGTCTATATAGATGACAACCACCTGACCGAAACCTACGTCGAGTCTATGTACCCGGCGTTCCGTGACATCTTTCGGAAGGCGACCGGTTGGGAAGATATCCGCGGGTGATCCGATAGTCTTGGTCACTGAATCGCCGGGTTGAGCGCAAGCCATACAGAAAAGGTTTACTTCGTCGTGAAAATTGCTGTCATTGCCCTTGGGAAGATCGGCCTGCCGCTTGCAGTCCAGTTCGCGTCAAAGGGCCACGAAGTGGTGGGAGTCGACGTCAACGCGCAGGTCGTCGAATCCATCAACAATGCAGTGGAGCCGTTCCCCGGCGAAGCGCACCTCCAGGAAAAGCTGTCCGAGCTGGTTCCGGCCGGCAAGCTCCGGGCCACCACCGATTATGCGCAGGCCGTGCCCAACGCCGACGCCGTGGTGCTGGTAGTGCCGCTGTTTGTTGATGCTGACGCCAAGCCCGACTTCGGATGGATGGATGGAGCCACCGCGGAACTGGCCAAATACCTCACCCCGGGCACCCTTGTCTCCTACGAGACCACGCTTCCTGTGGGCACCACCCGCACCCGGTGGAAGCCCATGCTGGAGGAGGGATCCGGCCTGGTCGAGGGCAAGGATTTCCACCTCGTGTTTTCGCCTGAGCGGGTATTGACCGGGCGGGTCTTCGAAGATCTCCGCAAGTATCCCAAGCTGGTCGGTGGGCTGTCCGACGACGGCGCCAGGATCGCGGTTGAGTTCTATGAGGCGGTGCTTGACTTCGATGACCGCCCGGATCTTTCCCGAGGTAACGGGGTGTGGGATCTCGGGTCGGCGGAGGCCTCGGAACTGGCGAAGCTCGCCGAGACGACGTACCGCGACGTGAACATCGGCCTGGCGAACCAGTTCGCGCGCTTCGCGGCGACGGCCGGGATCGACATCTACCAGGTGATCGAGGCATCCAACTCGCAGCCCTACAGCCACATCCACCAGCCGGGCATCGCCGTCGGCGGTCATTGCATCCCTGTCTACCCCCGGCTCTACCTTTGGAACGACCCCTCCGCGACCGTCGTGCGTGCTGCCCGTGAAGCCAACGCCGGGATGCCTGAATACACAGTCGGGCTGCTGGAAGGTGCCCATGGCGAGCTTGACGGCGCTACCGTCGTCGTCCTCGGTGCCGCATACCGCGGTGAAGTGAAGGAGACAGCATTCTCGGGCGTTTTCGCGACGGTCGAGGCGCTGAAGCAGCGTGGTGCGAAGGTTCTGGTGCACGATCCCCTCTACACCGACGAGGAACTTTCAGCCCTGGGCTTCGACGCCTATCACGTGGGTGAGCCGGTCGATGCCGCAGTGGTGCAGGCGAACCATGCACAGTATGCGCAGCTGTCGCCGTCGGATCTGCCCGGGGTGAAGACGTTCATTGACGGCCGGAGGGTAAGCACGCCGGACCAGTGGGCCGGGGTCACCTACCGGGTCATCGGCAAGGCCTGATTCGCAACGGAAAGGTATCCCATGACCTACATCGCTGACAGCGCGGATGTCTCGGACCAGGCGGAGCTGGGCGAGGGCACCAAGGTGTGGCACCTTGCACAGGTGCGCGAGAACGCGCGGCTTGGAGCGAACTGCATCGTCGGGCGCGGAGCGTACATCGGGACGGGTGTCACGATGGGGGAGAACTCCAAGGTGCAGAATTACGCCCTCGTGTACGAGCCGGCATCGCTCGGAAAGGGAGTCTTCATCGGTCCCGCCGTCGTCCTGACAAACGACACCTATCCGCGGTCCGTCTCTCCTGACGGCGCGCTGAAGAGTGCCCATGACTGGACTCCGGTGGGAGTGACCATCGAGGACGGGGCGTCGATCGGAGCCCGCGCGGTATGCGTTGCGCCCGTGACCATCGGCACCTGGGCAACCGTGGCGGCGGGCGCCGTCGTCACCAAGGACGTCCCCGCCTACGGACTCATGGCAGGGG
>NZ_KI914585.1:79455-95956 GCF_000520475.1 Arthrobacter sp. 35/47 | reverse complement strand
AAAGCCACTCGGCGAGGTCGAAGAGTGGCTCGGGTGCAATGCCATCCTCGGCACGAAGTACAGTCCACAGCTCAGAGTTGTACTGCCATCCTCCTGGGGTGAGATTTCCAGAGCCCACGGCGGCAAGAACCCTCTCGGAGCCTATGAAGAGTATTAGCTTCGGGTGAAACGCCCCCGGGTGGGACACGAGACCTAGTAGGTACTCCGAGCCCGCTCCTTTCATCGATAAGAGATCAGGCGACCACATTCCTGCATCTGCAATTATCGAAACTCTTGCGCCCATAGCGCGACATAAGCCAAGGATTCCTTTTTCGAAGAAACCTAGGTTTACGTTGAATGTGAGGAACAGAACCTCCTCGACATCCCAGTCACCGCTTCCTTCCATCTCATGAAGGAGGTCTGAAAGGCTCAATTGCCCTGGCATCTCATTCATTCACGCCGCTTTTCACAAGGTTCCATCGTTCGGCCGAGGTCTGTCCGTCCCGAACTCGCTTGACGAGTCCGAGACCGGACATAACCTGGGTTAGCTGATCCCACCTCAAGGACACCGGGCCGCCGCCTTCATCGGCGTCGCGGAATGCGTATCCGTCGCGGACAGTAAGTCGAGTTGGAACCTTCCACCGCCCATTCACCAGAGCCGATTTTGCATAGGCGATCCTCTGAGAGCGCGCGAGGAGAAGTCCGATGAGCTCGATACTCACATCCTTGAGGGGACGGTCATTTCTAAGGTCAAGAAAATTCTCAAACCAAGCAGGAGTCAGCTCATAGTTCCGGCGCTCTCGTTCCGGTGATTCGAAGTACGCCCCGACTTGCTCGTCTAGACGTCCCGAACGGCTAGCACCGATCACTAGCCATGCGAAGTTTCGCGCGCCGCTGTGTTCAATGCTCGCGACACTGGGGTCGTACTCGGCGTCGAGCAGGGAACCTCCAACGATTCCTGGAGGCAGACTGCGGCGAAACTCTGCGACGGTGCAACTTGGTAATTCGTCGGCCAGCGCGCCCTGGAGTTGCGATATAGGCACTACGCCAGTTGCTTTGGTGTTCACGAGCCAGCGCCAGAGGTCGCGCCACGCCCAGGTGTACCAGCGCCGCAACACGACTCCACGCCAGGCCGGAACTATCGGCAGGGTGCTCAAGCGAGGGTCCTCGGATGTGGTCGGGTCCGCGATGAGCACACGACTGAGCCAATTGGATATGTCTGGAGGCTCATACATTTCGATCAATCGGCACAGCATGAGTGCGGTCTGGGAGCGTCTATCCGCATCGTTCTTTTCGCCAGATGCGTCGCTAGAAAGCATTATCGACCGTAGCCACGCCCGTTCGGCGGCCTGCTCCCCGCATAGACAGAGATGCGGGTGGCTTTCTAACTCAGTTAGAGGAACGTCATCCTGCAGAGCAAGGTCCAGTAATCCCGCGAAGGCGTGTTTGAGCAATTTGGGGTCGGAGTTTTCACCAGGTAGGAGCCGGTCATTATCTGGAAAAATCAGACCAAGTGAACGTTCACTGGCGAAGTAGGGCGCGAGGAAGCCACGTCGGGCTTGCGCGTAGGCACGTGGCGCCGCCAGTTGCGAAATGGGAAGGACGTCAGCGTTCATTGAGTCAACGATTTTGTCCTGGCCGTGCGGCTGGGACATCCCTCGGTGAGCGTCGGGTGAGTTCCGTGCATGCAGGATCGAGACGGCGGCAAAGACGACTTCGCAACGCCTGAGGATATCCGTGGGATCGAAAGATGCAGCCGCGTCTAGAGTCGCCACATATGCATGGAGCGAGTAGTAGCGTGCGTGAGGGGTTACCGTGGTGATTCCCGGGAGGAGCGATTCAACGCGGCGCATGGCATAACCTTCAACCGCAAGTGGAAATCGCCCAGATGATGGGCGGTCGGTGTCGCCGGACCATTGTGGATGCGCCGTTGCCATTTATCCCCGTCTCGTAACTGCCATAGTCACGTTCTTGAACTCTAGCGCTTGCTAAGGGGCATAGTTAGGGTTCAGGAACCGTATTTTGATGGTCCTTCTGCTTCAGCTTTTCGAGCATTTCTGATTCCGGCGCCGGTACCATGACACCAAGCGCAACAAAGAACCACCGGGGGACACAGCCGTGCCATCAGCAGCACCCAAGAACTACGCCAACTTCATCTGGAACATCGCGGACCTCCTCAGAGGCTCCTACCGCCCGCACCAGTACGGCTCCATCGTCCTGCCGTTCACGGTCCTGCGCCGCATCGACGCGGTCCTCGCCGAGACCAAGAGCCAAGTCCTCACCGAGTACAACGCCAAGAAGGACGGCGCCATCCCGCTGACCGTCCTCCTGCCGCGCAAGTCCGGCCACGCGTTCTACAACACCTCCCGCTACGACTTCGCAAAGCTCACCGGCGATGCCGACAACATCCGCGACAACCTCCTCGACTACGTCCGCGGCTTCTCGGACAACGTCCGCGACATCTTCGAGAAGTACAAGCTCGAAGAGCGCATCGAGGAGCTCCATGACCACAACCTGCTCTTCCTCATCGTCCAGCAGTTCGCCGGCGTGGACCTGCACCCCAACAACGTCTCCAACGCAGAGATGGGCCTCATCTTCGAGGAACTCATCCGCAAGTTCGCGGAAACCTCCAACGAGACCGCCGGTGAGCACTTCACCCCGCGTGAGGTCATCCACCTCATGGTGGACCTGCTCTTCGCACCCGATGACGAAGACCTCCACCAGCCCAACATCGTTCGCTCCGTCTACGACCCCACAGCCGGCACCGGCGGCATGCTCTCCGTCTCCGAGGAACGCATCCGCGACGGCAATCCGGATGCCACCCTCATGCTCGCCGGCCAGGAAATCAACCCCGAGTCCTACGCCATCTGCAAGGCAGACATGGTCATCAAGGGCCAGGACGTGGACGCCATCGTCCTCGGTGACACCCTCATCGACGACGGACACCTCGGCAAGACCTTCAACTACTGCCTCTCCAACCCGCCCTTCGGCGTTGACTGGAAGAAAGCCCAGCCCACCGTCGAGAAGGAGCACCGCGAACAGGGCTACGACGGCCGCTTCGGCCCCGGTCTGCCCCGCGTCTCCGACGGCTCGCTGCTGTTCCTGCTGCACCTGATCAAGAAGATGCGCCCAGCGCGCGACGGCGGCGGCCGCGCAGCCATCGTCCTCAACGGCTCACCGCTGTTCACCGGCGGCGCCGGTTCCGGTGAGTCCGAGATCCGCCGCTACGTCCTGGAGCACGACCTCCTCGAAGCCATCATCGCCCTGCCCACGGACATGTTCTACAACACCGGCATCGCCACCTACGTCTGGGTCCTCACCAACCGCAAGGCCGCCGAGCGTAAGGGCACCGTCCAGCTCATCGACGGCACCAGCTTCTTCGAGAAGATGCGCAAGAGCCTCGGCTCCAAACGCAAACAACTGGGCACGGCGGATATTGACCGCATCGTGAAGCTGTATGGAAACTACTACGACGACGGCAGCCACAGCAAGATCTTCCAGAACCAGGACTTCGGGTACCGGACCATCACAGTCGAGCGGCCCCTGCGCCTGAATTTCGCCGCGACCGAGGAACGAATCGGAGAGGCCCTCGCGGTGAAGGCGGTCGCCAAGCTGGGGGAGGGACCGGTCGCCACGTTGCGGGAAGCCCTCGGCGCCATGGACCAGAACACAGCCTGGACCAACCGCGAGGACTTCACCGCCGATCTGCGGACAGCCGTGCGCGATGCCGGGCTCTCGCTCACTCCGGCACAGTACAAGGCGCTGGCGGTGGGCTTGTCCGCGCGGGACGACGAGGCCGACGTCTGCACCGACGCCAAGGGCCGCGCCGAAGCCGACCCCGACCTGCGCGACACCGAAAACCTCCCCCTCGACGAGGACATCCACGAGTACTTCGAGCGGGAAGTGAAACCCTTCGCCCCCGACGCCTGGATCGACGAAACGAAGACCAAGGTCGGCTACGAGATCCCCTTCACCAGGCACTTCTACAAGTACCAGGCATCGCGTTCCCTGGAGGAGATCGACGCCGACCTCGACGCCGTCCTCGGCCGCATCCGAGCCCGGCTCGAAAAGGTCCACGTATGACCGCCCTGAAGCCGTACCGGGAGTACAAGGACAGCGGTATTGAGTGGCTGGGGGAGGCTCCGGCTCATTGGAGCATCAGTCCAATAGGGCGTAACGCAGACTTGCGGAACGGTGCTGATTACAAAGACGTTGAGGTGGCCCAAGACGGCTATCCGGTTATTGGATCGGGTGGGGAGTTCAGACGTGCTTCGAAATTCATGTTCGATGGTGAATCGGTGCTTTTCGGGCGCAAAGGCACCATAGACAGGCCTCTGTACGTAAATGGTAGGTTCTGGACGGTCGACACGATGTTCTACACGGACATCGACCAGCGCAGGCTCTTTCCCAAGTTTTTGTACTACTTCGCTGCCCACATCCCGTACGGCTATTTCGTTACCAGCACCGCGCTGCCGAGCATGACCCAGAGTGACATCCGTTCCATCCGGATGGGCGTGCCACCGCTGGACGAACAGCGGGCGATTGCTTCATTCCTCGACCACGAGACGGCCGAGATCGATGCGTTCATTGCGGATCAGCAGGAGCTCATTGCGCTGCTGAACGAGCGACGCGCCGCCACCATCACCCAGGCCGTCACCAAGGGCCTCGACCCCAACGTCCCCATGAAAGACAGCGGCTTCGAATGGCTCGGCGACGTGCCGCAGCACTGGGGTGTCGATAAAGTTTCAAGAGCGTTTCGAGCGGCAAAAGGGAGAAGGGCGGCCGAACTAACGAAGGAGTTCTGCGCCGAAAACGAAGGTCAGTATCCCGTCTTCAGTGGACAGACTGAAAACGAGGGAATCATGGGCCGAATCGACTCCTATGAATTTGACGCTGGCACCACAGGCTACCTCTTCGCCACGACCGTAGGGGCAAAAGCTATGTCGGTCAAGCATGTCTTTAGTCGATTCAGTCTTTCGCAGAACTGCATGGTGATAGTGCCAAAGGTTGATCTTGTCGTGCGGTTCTACCTATACCTATTTCAAGTTCTATTTCGCTATGAGAAGGGCCGGATACCCCAACACATGCAGGCATCCTTCCGCATGGAAGACCTGTACCGATATCCGCTGCTGACGCTCGATAGGAACGAGCAACAGCAAATCGCCGACTACCTTGACCGCGAAACAGCCGAGATCGAAGCCGCTATTGCAGATGCCAAGGAAGCCATTGAACTCTCGAAGGAGCGTCGGACTGCGCTGATTTCGGCTGCGGTGACGGGGAAGATCGATGTCCGGGATCATCCGGCCGCTAAGGAGGCCGCATAGCCATGGCGATCCACAACGAAAAAGAGTTCGAACGCGAACTCTGCGAGTACCTCGCCGCCCACGGCTGGCTCTGCACCGAGGGCGGCAAGGGCTACGACAAGGCTCTCGCCCTCTACCCGGATGACGTCCGCACCTGGTTGGAGGAAACGCAGCCGGAGCAGTTCCGGAAGATCGTCAACCCCACCGAAAGACCCGACGTCCAGGCGAAGTCCTTCAAGCGCATCCTCGACCGCCTCACCAAGGTCCTCGACACGCCGCTGGAAAACGGTGGCGGCACTCTGGCGGTGCTGCGCAACGGATTCAAGGTGACGCCGTCGTCCTTTTCAATGTGTCAGTTCAAACCGGCTGACGATCTGAATCCGAAAACAGTGGCCGACTACTCGGCCGTCCGGCTCCGCGTGGTGCGCCAAGTGTTCTACTCGGGCGATAACAAAAAGAGCCTGGACCTGGTGTTCTTCGTCAACGGGCTGCCCGTCGCCACCATGGAGCTGAAGACGGACTTCACCCAGACGGTGCAGGACGCCGTCGACCAGTACAAGTCCGCACGTCTGCCCGTAGACCCTGAGACCCGCCGTGCCGAGCCGCTGCTGTCCTTCGGGCACCGGGCGCTGGTGCACTTCGCCGTCTCCAACAGTGAAGCCTTCATGACCACCAACCTGCAGGGCGCGCAGACCCGGTTCCTGCCGTTCAATATGGGAAACAACGGGCACAAGGGCAACCCGGATAACCCGCACGGCTCGGCCACCAACTACCTCTGGGAGCGCGTGCTCCAGCGCGATTCCTGGCTGACCATCTTGGGCAAGTTCATGCACCTGCAGGTGGAGAAGAAGGCTGACCCGATCACGGGCAAGAAGACAGTCAACAAGTCGCTGCTCTTCCCGCGCTTCCACCAGTGGGAGGCCGTGAACCAGCTCGCCGAGACCGCTGCCGCGGAAGGTCCGGGCCACCGGTACCTGATCCAGCACTCGGCCGGGTCGGGCAAGACCAATTCCATCGCCTGGACGGCGCACCGGCTCAACTCGCTGCACACGGAGGCGGGGGAGAAAGTCTTCGATTCGGTGATTGTCATCAGCGACCGCAAGGTTCTCGACGGCCAGTTGCGCGATGCCGTGCAGCAGCTCGAGAAGACACAGGGTGTGTTTGAGGCGATCACCTCCACGGGCGGTTCGAAGTCCTCAGCCCTGTCCGAGGCGTTGCTCGCCGGCCGGCAGATCATCGGCGTCACGCTGCAGACCTTCCCCTTCGCCCTGCAGGCGATCGAGCAGAACGCCGGGCTGGCCGGACGCAGCTACGCGGTCATCGCCGACGAAGCCCACAGCTCCCAGACCGGTGAGGCCGCGAAGACCCTGAAGAAGGTCCTCACCGCCACAGATGAGGAGTCCGCGGAAGCCGATGACGACGTCGTCGTGACCGCTGAGGACATTCTCGCCGCGGAGATGACCAGCCGGGCGGAGAGCAGGAACATTTCCTTCTTCGCATTCACGGCGACGCCGAAGGCGAAGACGCTGGAGCTGTTCGGGCGCAAGGATCCCAGTGGGCTGCCGCGGCCGTTCCATGTGTATTCGATGCAGCAGGCCATCGAGGAGGGGTTCATCCTCGATGTGCTGAAGAACTACACGCCGTACAAGCTCGCGTTCAAGCTGGCGCACAACGGGGTGGATTATGACCAGGACGGCGCGGTCATTGAGAAGTCCGAGGCCGTCAAGGAGCTGATGCGGTGGGTGAAGCTGCACCCGTACAACATCAGCCAGAAGGTCGCGATCATCGTGGAGCATTTCCGGTCCAATGTGCGTCATCACCTGGCGGGGCGGGCGAAGGCGATGGTGGTGACCGGATCGCGCAAGGAAGCCGTCCGGTACAAGCTTGCGATCGACAAGTACATTGCCGAGAAGGGGTACCGGGACCTCGCGGCGCTGGTGGCTTTCTCCGGGGAGGTCAATGATCCTGAGTCCGGACCGTCCGGGTTCACCGAGACGAGCATGAATCCGGGCCTGAAGGGGCGCGAACTGCCGCAGGCGTTCGCGACGGACGAGTTCCAGATCATGCTGGTCGCCAACAAGTTCCAGACCGGGTTCGACCAGCCGCTACTGGTGGCCATGTACGTGGACAAGAAGCTCTCCGGCATTTCGGCGGTGCAGACGCTGTCCCGGCTGAACCGGGTGACCGAGGGCAAGGACCAGACGTACGTGCTGGACTTCGTGAACGAGCCCGAGGAGATCCTTGCCGCGTTCAAGCAGTACCACACCGAGGCGGAGCTCTCCGGTGTGACGGACCCGGATATCGTGCACGATCTGCAGACCAAGCTCGACGGGACCGGGATTTACGACTCTTCTGATGTTGAGCGTGCGGTTGCTGCCTGGGTTGGGAAGGTGAGCCACGAGGAGCTCAACGCATCGGTGGCGCCGGCTCGTTCGGTGTTCCGCAAGCGGTATCAGGCTGCGGTGGAAGCCGGAGACAAGGCCGTCCAGGATGCGCTGGACATGTTTCGCAAGGACCTGGGGAGCTTCATCCGGGCGTACGACTTCTTGTCGCAGATCATCGACTACCAGGACACGGACCTGGAGAAGCGATCCATCTTCTACCGGCTGCTGATCCGGGTGATTCGGGCGGACAACCAGAACCGGGACCGCATCGACCTGTCCGAGGTGGTGATGACCCACTACAAGCTGCAGAAGCAGCAGAAGGCCGACCTGCGGTTGGCTGAGGGGGAGGCTGCGCTGCTTGATCCGGTGCGTGAGGTTGGTTCCGGGACGGGGCATGATCCGCAGAAGGTGCGCTGGGCGGAGATCATCGAGCAGGTGAACACGCTGTTTGAGGGTGGCGGTTTCTCTGACGCCGACCAGCTCTCCCTACTGGAGTCGGTGATGAACAAGGCGCTTGAGAATGAGACGTTGCGAAATCAAGCGAAGGCGAATCGCAAGGTCGACTTCTACTCCTCGCCCAAAATTCTTCGGACCGTGGAGGACACGGTCATCGAAACGGGAGAGCAGCACGCCAAGGGCGTCAACTGGCTCCTTTCGCCGGACAAGCTGCCCGAGCTCATCGAAGTGCTGAGGACGATGGGGATGTACGAGAAGTTTCGTGGGGAAGAGTTGGCTTAGCTGGCCTTGGCCGCCCGGGCTGCCGGGGCTGCCGGGGCTGCGGGTTGGTGTCGTTGCGGAGACGATTCTGAGCTCTGCCTATCAGTACGCACAGCTCGAAGTGCGCGAGGCCACCACATGCAACAGTCGGCTGAACGCTGGGTGAAGCGGTATTTTCCGCCCCTGAAGTGCAGGGGTGTAACAAGCCGGAACCACTCGGGGTCGACGACACTTGATCCCAGAGTCGTTCATGACTGCTCCTGTTAATCTAAAGGGATATAAAGTACGAGTATGGGTTGGAGCAGCGTGGAGGGACCGTCGATGGTTGAGACATTTGGTGGTGAGCGAGGGGAACAAACCCAGACACAGGAATGCCGGTTCTGCGAACTTCCGAGACGGGAAGAAATCCTACTCGAATCTGAATGGGCATACTCATTTCCGTCCCTCGGAGCGTTGATTGAGGGTTGGATGCTCGTGTCCCCAAGAAGTCATGTCTTCTCTCTTTCAGAGCTGGACGGAACCGAGTGGGATGCGTTTCGTGAGCTTGCTATGAACACACGCCTGAGAGTGGAAAAACTATATGGGACGTGCGTGACGTTCGAACATGGCGCAGCAGGGAGTGGACGAGGCGCTGGGTGCGGTGTGAACCATGCACACCTTCACGTGGTGCCGATGGACGTGGATTTACGCGCCGTCATAGCGGAATCTTCCGACAAGGTGGGTACATATGACTGGAATGTCTCCGACTGTCGCCCCGCCGGTCTAGCGGACATGGATTACATCCATCTAAGCGACCGGACGGGTTCGTGGATAACGTACGCTCACGCGTTACCCAGCCAGGTGGTGCGGAGAGCTCTGGCGCGTCTTTTACAGCAGGATCTTTGGGATTGGAAATCAGCCCTACGAGAAGATCTGGCGTTGAAGACGGTCACGCAACTTCGTGCCGCATGACATCGTCCAGTCCACCTGACGACGGGACGTCCGGGCCACGGGAAGACACATCCTTTGCGCCTGATGAACCCACCGATGGTCGATCTATCGGTGATTGGCGCTCACGATACTCTGGGTGGCGTTGCATAGGACAGATTTGTTTCGAATCCTTCTATATATTTATAACCATCGTCCTAAGTTTGTACTTGATGCTCGCTGTTGCTTTAGGGTGGTTTTCCTTGCCCTTGGCGACTTCGGAACGGGCGGCCATCGCCCCGTTCGCCCTGGCCTACGTTGGAGGCCATTTTGGCGGTTCACTCTTTACGACGAAGTGGCTTTATCACACCGTTGCTAGAGGAATATGGAATGCGGACAGGCTCCTGTGGCGAATCTTCACGCCTTTTCTCTCCGGTGGCGCTGCATTAGCTCTCGTGTTGCTCTCGGCGGGTGGAGTTGTCCCTTTGCTGGGGGAAGAGATTGTCAGGAACAGTGCCGGATGCCTAGGTATCGGCATCGTCATCGGGTACTTTTCTGACAAAGCTTTCAGCGCGCTCGGCCGCTTCGCCGAGCGACATTTCGGCGACGATAAAGGCGAGAAGTAGGTGCTGTGGTGCCGACTGAATATGCTTTTTGTACCCCCGCCAGACGCTGGCCAGACCTGCCGCTAGCTACACATAATGATGCCGGAAAAAAAGGTGCGGGCCTACTCGGAATTCCACCTAGATGGTACCCTGCGACACTGGTTATTTCTCCCACCTTCCATCGAGAAATCAGAGCTAAGTCGAACACAGATGACGCGTTATCTACGCTATTGATGTCTCCGCCGGTTATGGCGGCTATTCGATCCATCGAGCAGGACTCATCTCAGGGAAAATTGTTGGCAAGAAGCAGCGCCGTTGAGGAGTCCATTCGGGAGCGGGGCAAATACGTTAGCGTCGAATGCTCGAGCCGTTGTGACAATTTGAGCGAAGCAGTCAAGGAAGTATGGGCGAACCGCGGAAGTATCGCAGACAGTGACATAGGAGTGCTCATTCAACCGCTATTGGCGGTCCAGATGAGAGGGCACCTATCCAACGAGCACCGACTCTCCCGTGACAGCTTCTCCTGGACAACTGAGCTCGAATTTGGTTCATCCACGTCGATTCAACGATGGCGGGTTACGGCGGACGACCCCAGTTCAGATGAGGCACTGACAGCCAACACTCCGGACGCTTTGATCGCCCGACTCCGTGGAGTGGCGAGTAGGCTCGCGCGCCACGCTTCCAGATATCACCTTGAGTGGGTTTGGGACGGCAAACACTTGTGGATCGTACAAGCCGATCAGATCTCGAAGGTCCATGGGCCCGGTCCCGGCGAGGTGTGGAGGGAGCCTTTCGCGGAATTACCGTCCCAGCCTCTCGACCATTGGAGATCGCTGGACGAAATCAGTGATGCTAGTCCGCTACTTCGTTGGAACAAGATCGCAAGCCTGGTGAGATTCAGGAGTAGTGATTTGCCAACTGCGCGTCTCTGGGTACTTCAAGGGGAGGACTTGATTCTCGGCCTCGTTGCTGGTTCTCCATCAGAGTCACTGTTAGCGGAGCTGGAATTGCTCACCGGATCGACCCTGATCATCCGAACCGACGTGGTGGGTAAGAAACAGGAATTAATGCTGACTAAGTGTGAAACGAAGGACGCGAACCGTGCACTCGAATTCCTTCGTGCGACGTCCACACGTCTGGTGAAGTTGGGCGTGCCGGCGTCCTCAATTTGTTTTCTGGCGCACCGATACATTGCGGCTCGGGCTTGTGCGTGGAGCTTATCGAAACCGAATAGTACGGAGGTGATAATCCACAGCACGTGGGGGCTGCTGGATGGCTTGGGATGGTTGCCGCATGACGTTTTCCACTTTGATGTCGACAGCGGAGAGTTGAAGGCGCGATCCGTCGAAGGTAAGAGTGAGTATCTCGATGCGGACGAGGATGGTGTCTGGTCTATTCGTTCCACACCCACTGAATGGATTTGGCGCTCGAGTATGTCCCTCGGCCAAATAAGGCTCGTCGCCGAGGGTGCTCGCCGTCTCGCCGCAACTGAGGACAAGACGATCTTGACCATGTGGTTTATTGATCTGTTGGATGAGAGTGGCATCGAGTGTCTTCCCTGGATTACGCACACTAACGTGCCGCTAATCAAAGGTGATGAACCACCTAGCCGTCTGACACCGATAACGGTCCGTTCCACAAGTGATTTGGACGAGGTTGATGAAAAACTTCTTACTAGGAAGGCAGCTATTCTTGAGCTTCACCCCGGATCTGAGCTGGTTCGGGACAGGGATCTGATCGATAAAGTAATTCAACTGGCGCTGCGCTTGGATCTTCCTGTGCAAATAATCGGGAGCCCCTTAGGTCATCCATATTATTTATTGAGCGCCGCGGGCGTGCGCGTCACCTGTCGTCAAAACAATGTGGAATCGCAAACTGCTCACGGCAAGATCGTTAGGGACACTATTCCCGACATTATTGAACGTAATGGTGAATCGGCATCGTACTACAAGGCAGTAGGTAGGCAGCGTGAGAAGCTTTTTCGCGTGAAGGTTCTTGAAGAAGCTATGGAGCTCTTCAGAGCGAAAAATCGCGAGCAGTCTTTAGATGAGATGGCGGATCTCGAAGAAATAGTCTCCGCATTGCGCAGAGAGGTCGGAATATCTAAGAAGGAACTCGCTGAACGTATGGGGGATAAGCGTGCTAAAAGGGGAGGATTCAGTCTCGGACTAGTCTTGAATCGCACAAGCTCGGTGACAGACTTGGTGGTTCCGGATCAGCCTCCGTTGCCCGGAATGGAGTATTACGATGAGCGTGTAATTTCCTGGCAGGTGAAAAAGGAAGGCGGCCGTCTGCTTCTCAACTACATCCCACCAATCACTGGGCATCGTTCTACGTTCACAATCGGCCTTGCTGGTATGGATGTGCGAATCAAGTATCTTGATTCTCACATTGAGATCGAGAAGGTCATGGAGGTCAAAGGTGACGTGCCGGACGCCCTCTGGTGATGCGTCCGTCTAATCGCAACAAGGGGTAGTCATTTCAACAGGAAACGGAAATCACAGCCTTCGTCGGCTTGGGTCACTTCCTGCACGTACAGGCGTCGGTAGCCGCGTTCCGGCACCGTCGGTGACGCCGGGCCGAGCTCGTCGGCTCTCCGCTGGAGCTCCTCCTCGGAAACCTTAAGCTGCACCAGCCGCCGGCTGACACTCAGGGTGACCATGTCCCCGGTCCGCACCAAACGCAGCGGCCCACCAACCGCCGACTCCGGCGTCACGTGTAGCACCACTGCGCCGGCCGCAGTGCCAGACATACGGCCGTCCGAGATCCGCACCATGTCCTTCACACCCTGGGCTGCGAGCTTCTTCGGGATCGGTAGATAGCCGGCCTCCGGCATCCCGGGATTCCCCACCGGGCCGATGTTCTTCAGCACCAGCACTGAATCGGCAGTGACCTCAAGCGAAGGATCATCGATCCGCGCAGCGAGGTCGGCGGCGTTCTCAAACACGACAGCGGGTCCCGAATGCTCAAGCAACGCCGGCGATACCGCCGCCTGCTTGATGATCGCCCCACCCGGAGCCAGGTTCCCGCACAACACCGCAAGGCTGCCCTGCGGATAGATGGGGGCCGAAAGCGGTCGGATGATGTCCTGCGGGAAGCCGGGACCGGCGTCGTCGATCTCTTCACCCAGCGTGCGGCCGGTGACCGTCATGACGTCGCGGTTGATCAGCGAACCCAGCTCACGCAGCACGGCAGGAACACCGCCGGCACGGTGGAAGTCCTCCATGTAGTACTTGCCGGAGGGCTTCAGATCCACCAGCACCGGCGTCTCGGCACTCATCCGGTCCAGCTCATCCAGTGACAACTTGATCCCCAGTCTCCCGGCCACCGCGGTCAGGTGAATGATCGCGTTCGTCGAACCGCCGATCGCCAGCAGCATCCGCAGCCCGTTCTGGAAAGCCTCGGGCGTCAGGATCGATGACGGTGCAACCCCAGCAGAAGCCATCGCCACGGCCTGTGTCCCGGTGTGTTCGGCAATCCGCACCCGGTCCGCCGTCACCGCCGGAGCAGAAGCCGAGCCGGGCAACGCAATCCCCATCGCCTCAGCGATGCACGCCATGGTGCTCGCCGTCCCCATCACCGAGCAGGTGCCGACGCTGCCCACCAGGCGTGAGTTCACGTCGTCGACCTCTGGTTTTGTAATCTCACCGCCGCGGAACTTGCCCCAATACGCCCGGCAGTCCGTGCACGCACCGACCCGCTCGCCGCGGTACCCACCGGTCAGCATCGACCCGGTGACCAGCGAAATCGCCGGCACACCCGCCGACGCCGCACCCATCAGCTGCGCCGGCACCGTCTTGTCACACCCACCGATCAGCACGACGGCGTCCATCGGCTGCGCGCGGATCATCTCCTCCGTGTCCATCGACATCAGGTTCCGCAGGAACATGCTGGTGGGGGAGGAGAAGCTCTCATGCACCGAGATGGTCGGGAACTCCACCGGCAGCCCACCGGCCAGCATCACGCCACGCTTCACGGCCTCCACCAGCGCCGGCATGTTGCCGTGGCACGGGTTGTAGCCGCTGCCGGTGTTCACGATCCCGACGACGGTCCTATCCAGCGCATCATCCGAATATCCGGCACCCTTGATGAACGCCTTGCGGAGGAAGAGCGAGAACTCGGCGTCGCCGTAGCTGGTAAGGCCGCGGCGGAGGCCTGTGGGTGCGGGTGAGGGGGAGTCGCTCATCGGAACGCAGGCGTCCCGGTGATGTGGTTGCCCAGGATCAGGGTGTGCACCTCGTCGGTACCCTCGTACGTGCGCACACTCTCCAGATTGTTTGCGTGACGCAGCGGCGAGTAGTCCAGCGTGATCCCGTTGCCGCCGAGCATCGCCCGCGCCTCCCGGCAGATCTCGATCGCCTCGCGGCAGTTGTTCAGCTTGCCCACCGAGATCTGGTACGGCTCCAGCGTCCCGGCATCCTTCAGCCGGCCCACCTGCAGCGCCAACAGTGTGCCTTTGTTGATCTCCAGGGCCATGTTCACAAGCTTCTGCTGGGTCAGCTGGTACCCGGACAGAGGCTTGCCGAACTGCAGACGCTCCTTCGAGTAGTTCAGTGCCGCCTCGTAGCTGTCCCGCGCGGCGCCCATCGCACCCCAGATGATGCCGTACCGTGCCTCATTCAGGCACTCAAACGGGCCGCGCAGCCCCTTGGCCTTCGGCAGCATCGCCGACTCCGGCAGCCGCACATCCTCAAGCGAAATGTCGCACTGGATCGACGCCCGCATCGACAGCTTCTGCGTGATCGGGGTCGCCGTGAACCCCGGCGTGTCCGTGGGCACCACAAAGCCGCGGACGCCGTCGTCGGTCATGGCCCAGATGATCGCGACCTGCGCCACGGAAGCCAGCCCGATCCAGCGCTTGGCTCCGTTGATAACCCAGTCATCGCCGTCGCGCTTTGCAAAGGTGGTCATGGAACCGGGGTCGGATCCGGAGGAGGGCTCCGTCAGCCCGAAGCAACCGATCACCTCTCCGGCCGCCATGCGCGGCAGCCACTCGTTCTTCTGCTCCTCGGAGCCGTGCTTGGCCAGCGCGCTCATCGCCAGCGACCCCTGCACGCTCACAAACGTGCGCAGGCCGGAATCGCCCGCCTCGAGCTCCATCGCTGCGATGCCGTACTCCACCGAGCTGCGGCCCGGGCAGCCGTACCCCTTGATGTGCATGCCGAGGACGCCCAGCTCAGCCATCTTCGGCACGATCTCCAGCGGGAACACCGCATTGTCATACCACTCGGCGATGTTCGGCTTGATTTCCGTCTCCACGAAGGAACGGACTTTGGAACGCAGCTCGATCTCCTCCTGCGACAGGAGCGAGTCGATGGACAGAAGGTCAACAGACATGGTTCTACTTTCCGGTTGAGGTGGCTGGGAGCGGCGTGAACGCCGCATCGTTGTGTTCGCCGAGCAGCGGCGGCAGGCGCCGGTAGCTCGCGGGGGTCTCGGACAGGTGGATCGGGTTGGCGACCTGGTGGCTGGTGCGCGGGCCGGCGTCGTCGGCCATTTCGACGGCGGGATCAAGTCCCAGCTCCTTGGCCAGGTCCAGTGCCTCCACAATGGAGTTCACCTTCCCGGCCGGGACGCCCTCCTTCGAGAGGACGGCGGACCACTCGGCCGCGGGACGCTTGGCGAGCTGCTCCTCGAGCAGCGCCTTGAGCTCGTCACGGTGGGCCACGCGCTGGGTGTTGGTCCGGAACCGCTCGTCCTCCGACATCGAGGGGACCCCGAGGATCCGGACGAGGGAAGCGAACTGCCGGTCCGTCCCGACGGCCACGGCCAGCGGCCCGTCGGCGGTCTTCAATGTCTCATACGGCGCGATCGAGGGGTGCGCGTTCCCCATCCGCTGCGGCGCCTCACCGGTGGCCAGCGTGCTCGACGCCTGGTTCACCAGCCCCGCCAGCAGCGACGACAGCAGGTTCACGTCGATCCGCTGGCCCGTGCCCGTCGCGTCCTTGTGCCGCAGCGCCGCGAGGATCCCGAGCGCCGCGTTCTGCCCGGTGACCACGTCCACCAGCGCCACGCCCACCTTGCTCGGCTCCGAGTCCAGCGATCCGGTGACGCTCATCAGCCCGCCGACGGCCTGCACCAGGAGGTCATACCCCGGAAGGTGGGCTCCCGCCGTCGAACCGAATCCGGTGATGGAGCAGTAGATGAGGTCGGGCTTTTCGGCGTGCAGCGTCTCGTAGTCCAGGCCGAACTTCTTCATCACGCCGGGCCGGAAGTTCTCGATGATCACGTCGGAGCCCAGCGCCAGTTCCTTTGCTCGCGCCAGCCCCTCGTCCGTCCGCAGGTCACAGACCACCGAGCGTTTGTTCCGGTTCACGCTGGAGAAGTACGTGCCGACGCCGTGCTCATCGACGGGTGGCGTCCAGGACCGGGTGTCATCCCCGGCAGGGCTCTCCACCTTGATCACGTCCGCCCCGAAATCGGCGAGCATCATCGACGCATACGGTCCCGCGAGGACCCGGGAAAAGTCCGCGATCCGGATGCCCTCGAGCGGTCCTGCTCCTGACGTGCCCATGACGCGTCATCTCCTTTACTTGCTGGTGCGTTGAGTTGGCAGGACACGCCGTGAAAGGCGGGTCAAAAGGGGTGTGTCCTGCCAACTCAACGC
>NZ_KI914585.1:28456-79355 GCF_000520475.1 Arthrobacter sp. 35/47 | reverse complement strand
AACTCAACGCGGGGGTGGTGGTTCTAGCTGCCTTGCGTCACGGGGTTGGTCAACGTCCCCACGTTCGACACCCGGGCCTCCGCCACATCCCCGGGCTTGATGTGGATGGCGCCCGGCGTGCCGGTGGAGATGATGTCGCCCGGGAAGAGCGGCATCACCTTCGAGTGGAAACTGACCAGGTACTCCGGGCTGTACCGCATGTGGGATACGGTGTTGGTCCGCAGCACCTCGCCGTTGACCACGGTGGACACCTCCATGTCCGCGAGCGTCCCGTTCCCCACGGCCTCGGCAAGCGGCACAATCCGCGGCCCGAAGGAGAAGAAGCCCGGGAAGTTCTTGGACCGGGTCAGGAACCGTGGGTTCCGCTGCAGGATGTCCTCGGCGGTCTGGTCCAGCACGGGCACGACGCCGGCAACATAGTCCAGCGCCTCCTCTACCTCCACATTGCGGCAGTATCGCCCGATGACGACGGCGACCTCCCCCTCCGCGGTGGTCCGCTCGCTCTGCGACGGGATGGGGATGTCCTCGCCCGGGCCGATGACTGTGTGGTCACCCTTGATGAACGACGCCGGTTCCTCCGGCACACCCTCGGACAGGTCGGACGCGTGCTCCATGTAGTTCAGCCCGATGCCCCACAGCATCCGCGGGTGCCGGTAGGGGGCACCGTAGGTGACGGAATCGGGGTCGCGGAAAGCGCCGTCGTCGACCGTTGAAACGAGGCTCTCCAGCTTATCCAGCAGTTCCTCGCTGAGGATGTCGCGGACGTCGCCGTGCCAGCCGGGCAGCAGGTCGCGGACCAGGGCGAGGCCGCGTTGCGGGTGCACGACGGCGGCCAGCTCGTCCGAGCCCTCACGGACGGAGCAGAGGTTCAGGGTGTGGTTCATGTTGCTCTTTCTTTTCTCTCAACGGGGGAGGGGAGGGGATGGGTTAGTAGCTACGGACCAGGCCGCCGTCGCAGCGGATCTGCTCACCGGTGACATAGGCTGCGGGCACGCTCGCCATGAACGCGACGACGGCGCCGAACTCCTCCGGCTTCCCGTACCGGCCCGCGGGGATGGTCGCTTCCGACGAAGCACGGGCTTCCTCGGGCGTCTTCCCGGTGCGCTTGGCAGCGCCGGCATCGAGGGACGCCACGCGGTCGGTGTCGATCCGCCCGGGCAGCACCATGTTGACGGTGATGCCATCGGCAGCGACCTCGTTGGCGAGCGTCTTGAGGTACCCGGCGAGCCCGGCACGGCCGATGTTGGACAGCGCCAGGTTGGGCAGCGGCGCCTGCACACCGGAAGATCCGACGGCGACAATCCGGCCCCAGCCGCGCTCCCGCATGCCAGGGAGCACCAGGGACACCAGCGTGATGTGCTGCAGCAGCAGCTGGTTCACGGCCGCGAGCGTCTGTTCACCGGTGACGTCGGTCGCTCCACCCGGGGCGGGTCCGCCGCTGTTGAGCACCAGCACGTCGATGGGCCCAAACGCCTTCTCCGCGGCGGCCACCAGCTGCTCCGGCGCGCCGTCCAGGTTCAGGTCGATCCCGACCCCGACGGCGGACGGCAGCTTCTCCGCCTCGGCCCGCACCAGGTCCTCCCGGCGGGCGGCGAGCACCACGTTGGCGCCCTCCTCGGCCAGCGCCTGCGCAATGGCCAGCCCGATCCCGGAGCTTGACCCCGGCACCAGTACGTTCTTCCCCTTAAGTCCGGTATCCATTTAGCCAAGCTCCTTCACAGCGTCGAGGTGTGCATCGATCATGTCGGCCAGTTCCGCAGGCAGTTTGGGCGACGGCGGGCGGACGGAAGCATCGGCAATGATCCCGCGCCGCTTGAGAATCTCCTTGCGCAACGCCAGGCCGATGCCGGGCTGACCCTCGAAGTTCGCCAGCGGCAGCCACGGCGCAAAGGCGTCGCGGGCAGCGCGGAAGCCGCCGTCGTCGTTCGCCTGGATGGCCACCTGCAGCGCTTCCGGGTGGGAGAAGCCGGTCATGGCGCCCGAGGCGCCGGCGGCGAGCTCATCAATGAGCCCCACGCCGCCGAGCCCGCCGAAGACGGGCACATCGGTCGCGCGGGTGAGAGCGGCAATCGCCGCAGCGGTGGGCGGCGCCTCTGACTTCACGGCCGCAATGAACGGGCAACGCTCGACGACGGCGAGAATCTGGGCGGTGCTGATCTTCACGCCGGACGCCACGGGGTAATCCTGCAGCACGATGTCGGCGCCGGTTGCCTCGTGGATGGCGGTGAAGTGGGCGGTCAGCGCGTCCGGCTGCGGCGTGTTCACCTGCACCATGAGCGCGGCAAGGTTGGACCCGGCAGCTTCTACGGCGGTGCGGGCCTGCTCGATCGCCACGTGGGTGGACCGCGCCGACAGACCGACCACCAGCGGGGTGTCTCCGGCCGCCTCGGCGACGGTCGAGACGATGAGCCGCTGCTCGGCGGTGTCCAGTGTGCTGCCCTCACCGAACACCCCGAGCACCACCATGCCGGTGGACGGGATGCCGGTGTACAGCGCCACCTCGCGCTTCAGCGATTCGGAATCGACATCGAACGACGGCCCGGAGAACGGCGTGGCCAGCACACCCCAGAGCCCCTTCTTCAAGTGCGTCATGCAACTTCCTTACTATCGGAATCCAGTACAAGGGAAACAATGTGTTCGGCGATCGCCAGCGATGACGTTGCCGCCGGGGACGGCGCGTTCCGCACCGCCAGCACCGAGCCCTGGCGGGTGATGCGGAAGTCGTCCACCAGCGAGCCGTCGCGGTCCAGCGCTTGGGCACGGATGCCGCTGGGCCCGGGAACGACGTCGTCAATGGTCAGCTCCGGCACGTACTTGCGGGCCTCGGCAACGAAGCGGCGCTTGCTCAACGAGCCCACCATTTCGACGGCGCCGGTCTTCCAGTGCTGCTTCGCGAAGGCCCGGAAGCCGGGGTAGCCCACGGCGTCACCGAGGTCGCGCGGGGACACGGTGCCCCAGCCGTAGGCCTCACGGGCCAGGGCCAGCACCGCGTTGGGTCCCACCATGACCTCGCCATCGGTGCGCGGGGTGAGATGCACGCCGAGGAACGGGTAGCGGGGGTCCGGCACCGGGTACACGAGCCCGCGGACCAGGTCCCGCTTCTCGGGGCGGAGGAGGTAGTACTCGCCGCGGAAGGGCACAATCTTCGGGTCTTCCCGGTCCCCGGCCAGCTTCGCCACGCGGTCCGCGTGCAGCCCGGCGCAGATGATGACCGTGTCGAAGACCTCCCAGGTGTCGGTCCCAAGATGCGTCCCGGTGATCAGGGTTTCCTCGCCGCGGCGGGTGATGCCGGTGACCTCGAACCCGGTGTGCACGGTGCCGCCGGCGGCCTGAACGTCCTCGGCGAAGGCCCGGGTGACGGCGCCGTAGTCCACGATTGCCGTGTGCGGGGAGTGCAGGGCGCCTACCCCCTCAACATGCGGTTCAAGTTCGAGCAGCTCGGCACGGCCGATGATCCGCACGCCCGGGACGCCATTGGCCTGGGCGCGGGTCATGATGTCGCCCAGCCGCGATTCCTCCACCGCGTTCCGGGCGACAAGGACCTTGCCGATCTCGTCATACGCCAGGTCTTTCGAGCCGCAGTACTCCTTGAGCAGCTCCACCCCGCGGCGGCACAGCTTCGCCTTCAGGGACCCGGGCGTGTAATACAGTCCGGCGTGCACCACGCCGGAGTTCCGGCCGGTCTGGTGCGCGGCCAGCGAGGATTCCTTTTCGAGGACGGTCACTGTGGCGTCCGGCTGCTGCTGGAGGAGCCGGCGCGCGACGGCGGTGCCCAGAATGCCGCCGCCGATCACCGCGAAGCGAGTGGATGTCATGAAGTCTCCTTGACAGGGTTGGTGAATGGACGCCGCAGCGTAAACACCGGAACACCCCGCGATTTGCGGATCATCCGGCGGCCGATGCGGAAGGTAATGGCAGCGGCCAGCGCTACGAAGCCGGCCACCACCCATGCAGTGGAGTAGGAGGTGGCGCTGACCAGCAGCCCGAACAGCAGCGGCCCGCCGGCGGCGCCGAGCGACAGCCCGGTCTGCACCACGCCGGTTGCCGAGGCGGCTGCCAGCCGGTTATCGCGGACGACGGCGAAGTGCAGCAGCCCGGGCCAGGTCCACCCTGCGCTGTAGGCGAGGAGGGTGCCGATCACCATCAGCGCGGCGGAGCCGACACTGAGCATCCAGTAGCCGACGACGCCGGCCACCAGCAGGTTGGCGATCAGTACGTAGGGGCTCCGGGTGGGCATCCTGTCCATGAGTGCGCCGAGGAGGATGCGGATGCCAAGGCCGATGACCGCTGCCCCGGCGAAGAGGTACCCGGCAGTGCTCGGCGCGATACCGGACTGCACCATGGAGTCCACGAGGAACACGCCGAGCGAGGTGGCTGCCGCTGCGGCGAGCCCGGCCCCGATGGTGAGGACCACCAGACCCGCGCGTGGGGTGCCGCGGTCTTCGGGGTGGGCTGCCGCCGTCGTCAGTGCCATGGGTGCCTGGCCGCGGACCAGCGCCCAGAAGGCCAGGCACAGCGCCAGTGCGGCGCCGAAGAAGAAGGCGTACCGCCAGCCGAGCAGCAGTGCGACGCCGGGGACGGCGAGTCCGCCCAGCAGTGAGGCCATCGGGATGGAGGACTGCTTGACGCCGAACGCCAGGCCCAGCCGGTTGCTGCTGATGCTGCGGGAAATGCCGAGGTTCGCCGAGGGCTGGGCCATGGCGTTGGCCAGGCCGCCGATGAACAGCGCCGCCACCAAAACGGGAAATGACGGTGCTGCACCGGCGCCGGCCAACGCCACGGTGGCAAGGCAGGCCGAGTAGACCATGCCGCGCCCGGCTCCCACCCGCTGGACAATGCTGCCCATCGGGCGGGCGAGGGTGCCGGCCACCGCAAACAGGGTTGCCGCGGCGATGCCCATCTGCGCCGGCCCCAGATCGAGGTCGTCGCGGATCTGCACCGCCAGTGCGCCCAGAAGGAACGCAGGCAGTACCCCGGTTGTGGTGACCGAGACGGCCTGCAACAGGGTGGTCACAGGCCGTCCGGAGGACGGTAGGTTCACTGGGCTCGCGCGGGTGCCGGGCTAGCGGTGTCTTTGTGCGAGTGCCGCTTCACGCGGATGACATGCAGCACGAGGCCGACGGCGATCAGAGCGGCACCGACCGCGAGGAACATCGGCTCCATGACCAGCAGCGGCAGCGAGCCAAGGCCGATCAGCGCCCGCTCCAGCCAGTTGGCCGGTGCCATGATCCAGCCGCCTGTCGCCACGGCGAGGGAAGCGACGGCGACCGTCGACACCACCAGGGCAAACAGCACCGTGGCGATCCCGCCCTGCATCAGCAGGCCAATACCGGGGCCGGTGAGCACGAAGATGAACGGAACCAGGAACGCCGAGAGCGTGTACCGCCAGGTAAGCCACATGGTCTTGATGGGCTTGCCGCCGGTGATGGCCGACGCCGCGAACGGGGAGAGCGCGGTGGGAGGCGATACCTCGCTGAGCACCGAGTAGTAGAAGATGAACATCGCCGCGGCGAACGCGGGAACGCCGACGTCCTGCAGGGCGGGGCCGATGATCACCCAGGAGATGATGAAGCTGGCCGTCACCGGGACCGCCAGACCCAGCAGGATCACCGAGATGGCGGAGAACAGCGCCGTGAGGAACAGGGAGCCGCCGGCGAAGTCGACGATGATGTTCGCCAGTTTCAGGCCGAGGCCGGTCAGGGTCATGATGCCCACGATCAGGCCAGCCGCTGCCATCACCGGGATGACGGAGAGTGCGCCGGTAGCGCCGGTGGCCAGTGCGTCCCAGATTTTCTTGGGGGTCATCCAGGACTGCTTGTCGAGGAAGCTGAGCGCGAAGGCCAGGATGGTCGAGTAAACGACGGCGCGGAACGGGGTCATGCCCATGGCCATGAAGACCACGATCGCCACCAGCGAGCTGAAGTGGTAGCCGAAGCGCAGCAGCAGCTTGCCGGCCGGGGTGGTGTCGATCTCGACCGCGTGGGTCTTGAACTTCCTGGCGTCCATCTCGATGGCGAGGATGATGCCGAGGTAGTACAGCAGTGTGGGGATGGTGGCCCAGATCAGTACCTGCAGGTAGGACACTCCGAGCAGCGCAGCGATGATGAAGGCCGCCGCTCCGAGGGTCGGAGGCGACATGATGGCGCCGATACCGGCGGCTGCGAGCACACCGCCGCCGTGTTCCTTCGGGTAGCCGGCCTTCTTCAGCAGAGGCCAGGAAATACCACCGAGGGTCACCGTGGTGGCAACACCGGAGCCGGACACCGTACCGAGCAGGAAACCCGCCATGGTCACGGTACGTCCGGGGCCGGACTTGGACTGACCGAACGCGGAGAAGGACAGGTCAATGAAGAACTTCGTGGCTCCCGACGCCGTCAGCACGGCGCCGTAGATAGTGAACAGGATGATGTACGTCGCCGCCACATCCGTTGGCACCCCGAAGATGCCCTGCGTACCCATGACGTTGTGTCCCACGAGGCGAATCCAGCCGAACGAGGACGTCCCGAACGGCGCCGGGAAGTACGGGCCGAAGTAGGCGTAGGCGAAGAACCCAAGGACCACGATCGGAACCAGGATGCCGACCGTGCGGCGTGCCGCCTCCAGGACGATCAGGATAGCGATGGTGCCCATGATGAGGTCGAGGTAGGTGGGCACAATCGCACGACGGAAGAACGCGTCCCAGTCCATGATGATGTAGAGGAACGGAACAGCTGCGACGACGGCCAGCGCCCAGTCGAGAATGTGCGGGTTGTCCGCCTTGCCCTTCTCTTTGTCCTTGTCCGAGCGGCCCCAGCCGCGGTAGACGAGGAACGTCATCGACAGGCCGATCATCAGGAAGGCCGGGAGGTAGAACTGGGTGGCCATCGGGTTGAATACCCAGTACAGCCCGAAGACTGACAGTGCCACGCCGATGACCTTGATGATCAGCGCGGGCGTGCCGGTGAGATGCCGGGCAGGCTTCTCCGCCTCGAACTCGGCAATCAGGGCCTCTTCGTCCAGCTTGCCGTCGGTGTCCTTGTAGGGATCGGGAGACCCGTTGTACTTCTGGTCGGCGTTCCGGCTGTGGGTGGCCCGGTGTGCGCCGTGGGCATGCTTGTCCTTGGGGTGCGCCTCTTTGGCATCCACGCCTCCGGGCTGCGTCTCCCCCTGTTCGCCTGCTCGGGCGGGCGCGGCACCTTTGCCGTCGGGTCGCTCGGTCATCGGGTCTCCTTGATGTCTAGCACAATGAACGGATTGTCATTCCCGACGAGGGGCCACAGCTCAAGCGGCGGTTGTCCGGGAACGTGGAGAGTGCGCTGCCCGAGGTCCGTGGCAGCAATAGAGAGAGTGTCAAAGACCACCGGACGCTCCGGGTTCGGCGGTACAACGTAATTACGTCGGTCCTGTGATCCGGCGGATGTCGGGGCGCCGGGCACGCCGTAATACTCTTCGAGGACCGCAAGCTGGTCGGCCGCTATTTCAACCAGGCGGTAGGAACCGTCCGGCTGCGCCTCGTAGCGTTCCTCAGCGAGGGTCTGGTAGATCGAATTGCGGTAGCTCACCGCGAAGGTGTCCCCGTCAAGAGGCACCCGCGCCAGCTCGCCGTCGTCGTTGGTCACCGTGAGGAAGCGCTGGGATGACCCAGCGATCCCGGCAGTCACTCCGGCCAGTGTGCCGAGGCACAGGAGGACGGCGACGACGACGGCGAGCTTGCGCATGGTGGGTTGGTTACCTTTTAGCCGGCCTGGTCGAAGTAGGCCTGGGCACCCGGGCAGGTCTCGACGAACGGAACGTCACCGGCTGTGGCGGGGTCCATCTCCTCAGCGGCAGGATGTACCTGGACCAGCGCTTCCTTGTTCTCGAAGAGCGCCGTGGTGATATCCTCCTGGAGCTGCTCGTCCATGCTGGACGGGGCAACCAGGATGTTCGGCGACACGATCACGGAGACGGGTTCGGTCTGTCCCTCGTAGGTGTCGGCGGGGATTTCCTGCTCAACGTAGAACTCGCCGTATTCCTCGGCCATCGGTGCTGCGTACTCACCGATCGGCACGATCACCATGTCGCCGTCGGCAGCTAGGTCGATCATTGCGCCGGTGGGCAGGCCACCGGACCAGAATCCGGCGTCGATGGTGCCGTCACGCAGTGCGGCGACGGTTTCGGCGACACCGAGCTGGCGGCGGTCGATGTCAGCCTCGGGGTCAAGGCCGGCGGCTTCGAGGGTGCGCAGCGCAGCAACTTCCGTTGCCGAGCCGGGGGCGCCCACCGAGACGACCTTGCCCTTCATGTCCTCGACGGTCTGGATGCCGGTTTCCTCGACGGTGATCGGCTGCAGGTAGTTGTTGTAGACGTTGCCGAGCGAGCAGATCTCCTGGGGCTTGCCCTCGAAGTCGTTGACGCCTTCAACGGCGTCCGAGACAACGTCGCCCACCGCGAGGGCCAGCTGCGCGGCTCCGCTTTCGAGCAGCAGGATGTTGTCAACGGAGGCGTTGGTTTCCTGGACGGTGGCGTCGTAGCCCTCGACGTTGTCGCGGATGACGGTCGCAAAACCGCCGCCCAGCGGGTAGTAGACGCCGCCGGTGCCGCCGGTGGCGATGGAGAGCGCGCCTCCGCCGCCGTCAGCCGGTCCTCCGCCGCCGTCGCCGCCGCCGCTGGGTGCGGGGCTGCCGCAGGCGGTCAGGAACAGAGCCGGTGCAAGGACAGCGGCGGCAACGATGCGCGATCCGCGGACCTTGTTCTTGGTGCTGGACATGGATTTCTCCCTTGATTGGTAATTGATACTCGGTGCGGTGTCCATCTTCATTGGTGATGCCCCTCCTTTGGAGCGGTGTCAGCCGGGGCCCGGACGTCAGCCACGGCCAGCAGTCCTGCGAGGGTGCGGTAGTACCCCACGAGGACTGTCAGTTCTGTCAGTCCATTCGGACCGAAGTGTGTGTGCGCCTTCGCGCGGACGCTGTCCGTCACGCCGGCCTCAGCGATCAGTTCCCGGGTGAGCTCGAGCGCCGCCCGTTCACTCTCCGAGGCACTGTCCGGAACGTTGCCCGCCTCCAGCTGGGCCAGCTCCTCTTCAGAAACGCCGACGACGACGGCCGCCCGGCTATGCGCGTACCACTCGTACTCGGAATCCAGGGCTGCCGCGACGGCGCAGATCACCAGTTCCCGGGTACGGCTGGGGAGCTCTCCCTTGAAGCGGAGCGCGGCGCCGAGTTCCTGCACGGCGTTTCCGATCCCGGGGGCAAAGAGGAGTGCGTTGAACGGGCCGGCGAGGGAGCCGTCGTCGTGCATGATCCGGAACGGGCCGTTGGCGCGGGGGCCGGCGGTGATCTTTTCGTAGAGATCCTGCTGATCCGCTGCCAGTTCGGCGGGCGCGAGGAGGGGGAAGGTGTCAGACAAGGGTCCGGCCTCCGTCCACGTAGAGGACGTGCCCGGTGACAAAGGATGCCTGGTCGGAGGCAAGGAAAAGGACGGGGCCGGTGAGGTCCTCGACGTAGCCCAGCCGCCCGGCCGGGACCAGCGAGGTGTAGTGCTCGCGGACGCCGGGCTTGTCCAGGTGGGCCTTGGTCAGGTCCGTCTCGGTGTAGCCGGGGGCGATGGCATTGACGGTCACGCCGCTGGCAGCCCACTCGCGGGCCATGACGCGCATCATCTGGTTGATGCCGCCCTTGCTCGCGGCGTAGGGGCCGTGATCCGGGTGGGCGAGGAGGCTGGAGACCGAGGAGCAGTAGATCTGGCGGCCCCAGCCGGCGTTGACCATGTGCTTCCCGGCGGCCTTGCCGAGGCGGAAGGCGCTGGTGAGGTTGATGTTGATGGTGCGCTGCCAGTCCTCGTCCGTGGTGTCGAGGATGGGGACACGGTGGTTGACGCCGACGGCGTGGAAGAGGATGTCGATCCCGCCGAGTGCGTCAACGATTGCCGCGACGGCGTCTTCACAGCCCTCGACGGTGGAGAAGTCGGCGCGGAGACCGTTCTCGTGGCGCTGGAGCCGGGACTCGTCGATGTCCGCAATGACCACGCGGGCGCCGGCTGCGCTGAAGGCTGCTGTGCAGGCTTCACCGATGCCGCCGGCGCCGGCCACCAGCACGCGCCGATCGGCAAGTCCTAGCCAGTTGTCCACGAATTGGATCCTTTGCTTCGTCATCGAATGCTTGTCAGCGGAGAGGGTTATTGGAGATTGTATACAAATTCAATATCCAGTGTAACCCTCGTCACACGAAAAGTTACCAGAGGTAACTGGGGTTGGAGGGGACTGTTATCAGAGTGTGACATGTTACTGACCTATCGCGCTAGGGGTCAGTACCTGGTTCCCTATGTGGCGTCGAGGAACTTGCGGAGGGCTTCGACGGCATGGTCGCGGTGCTCGTCCATGTGTTTCACCAGGCGGTCCGCGTCACGGTCGGCGAAGGCATCGATGATGAGGTTATGCTCCTCCTCGACGCGCTGCCGGTTGGTGGGCACGCCGTAGTACACAAAGCGGTAGGTGTCGGTGGCGTCCCAGAGAACCTGGATGAGCCGGTCGAGCCGTGGCATCCCCGAGGCGGAGAGCAGCACGAAGTGGAACCTGCGATTCGCCTCGGTCATGGGCAGGATGTCCGCCGACGCGCTGGCCGCTTCAACCTCGCGGGCGGCATCCTTCATGGCCTGAAGGACCGAGTCGTCCGCGCGTTCCACGGCGGCGTGGGCGGCTTCGGTCTCCAGGAGCTGCCGGATGCGGTACGTCTCAAGCAGGTCGGCGAGCGACAACCGGGCAACCTTGAAACCGCGGTGCGGCTCGTAGACAATCTGCCCTTCACCCTCAAGGATCTTGAATGCCTCGCGCAGCGGGACCCGGCTGACGCCGAGCCGGTCAGCGAGGGCGTCCTGCCTCAGAGGTTCGCCGGGCTGCACCTCTCCGGCGATGATCATGCGGCGGAGCTCGGCCAGGGCGAAGGCCTGGGCGGTTGGCGGGCGCCTTCGCGCTGTGCCGGCCATTCTCCGCCCTCCCTTTCCTGATCCTGCTGCGTTCTCGGTGTGCGTGTTCTGCGTTCTACGTCTTGTTTCTGCGTTCTGCGTTCTGCGTACCTCGTAGCGGTACCCCGTAGCGGTGTCCCCCAGTGGTGCCCCGTGGCGGTGCTCCGTGGGAGATCCTCCACTAAGTGCCGGCGCTATACCTCCTGTTGACTCTAGTTCAACACACCAGGCAATCCCGGACAGGGTAGGTGCTCCTGAAAAAGTGCATGCTCTGCAGTCATTGCATGCAACGACTGCAGTGCCTGCGCTCTAAAATACCGACGCCGCCTCCCGAGGCTCCCCGAGCAGTTGCGTCCGCACAGGCACCCGTCTCCCGGAGCTCGCCGAGCAGTTGCGTCCGCACAGGCACCGCCTCCCGAGGCTCCCCGAGCAGTTGCGTCAGCATCGGCCACCCCTCCCGGGGTGCGCCGAGCAACTGCCTCGTCCGCACAGATCGCCGCGATTCTTGAGGAAAGCTTCGCCCAAATGCGAGCGGAGCCTTGAGACGCGTGGTTCACAGTGGTATCAGACCTCTCCGGATCGGACCGTCCGCCGATCCGGAGACTGACGTGGGGCAACAGGTTGGGAGCACATGCGGTGGCCTGGCTGACGAACAAATTCAAGTCCGCGTTACCCGGGAATCTCTTCCACCCGTTGGCACCGGTGGATAGTGTGCCTGAACCGATGGCGCCGATGAATTGCATTCCTGAGGACCTCGCGGTGCACAGGGTCGAGGTTCTCGAGCAGTTGGCTGCAGAACTGCCGGCTGCCTCCGATGCCCTCCGCTACCGCGACAACTTTGCCCGGCTGCTGCCCCAGCGCATCGAGGAAGTCACCGTTGAGATCCGGTCCGGGAATCGGCAGGCGGCCGAGACAGCCCTCCTCAGCCTCAGTGTCGGGTCCCGGATGGTGGGGGCGCCGCGGCTTGAGTATGTCGTGGGACGCTGCCTCGCCGACATCCGCAGCGGACGCAGGGCCGAGTGCCTGCCGGCGCTCATCCGGGAGGCCGAGCGGTTCCTCACCCATGTCGCAGAGACCTTCAGCGCCGAAGCGCACCCCCGGGGTACCGGCCGGCACAGGCTGGACTCCTAGCTCCTCGGCGGGCGTCGCTGCCCGTCCGGGAGCACTACTCGACCTGTATTACTGCCCACCGGGAGCAGTACTCGTCCGGCATCACTACTCGTCCGGCACCACTGCTTGTCCGGCATCGCTACTCGACCGGCATCATCCGGTAGCCGACGCCCCGGACGGTCTTGATGAACCGCGGTTCCCTGGTGTCCTCGCCGAGCTTCTTCCGCAGGTTGCGGATGTGGACCTCAACGAGGTGATGGTCGTCCGTCCATCCCTCGCCCCACACCCGGGACAACAGCGTTTCACGTGTCCACACCCTGCGGGCCCCACTGATCAGCGTCGCCAGCAGGTCAAACTCGATCTTGGTCAGCGGCAGCTCATCACCGTTGATCCGCGCCACCCGCCCCTCGACATCCACGGACAGGGAACCATGGACGACGACGGCGTCATCAATTTCCGCTGCCTCTTCCGGCTCGTTGGCCTCGGCTGCTGCCGGTCCGGGTTCCCCAATCGACCTGGGGCGGCGGAACATTGCGGCGACGCGTGCCCGCACTTCCCGCGGGCTGAAGGGCTTGACGATGAAGTCGTCGGCGCCGATTTCCAGCCCCATCACCCGTTCGATCTCCTCCACCCGCGCCGTGACCATCACGATGTAGGCGTCCGTCGTCGGCCGCAGCTGCCGGCAGACTTCCATCCCGTCAAGGTCGGGAAGGTTCAGGTCAAGCGTCACCAGGTCCGGAGTGTGCTCGCGGGCCAGGGAGAGGGCATCGCGCCCGCTCGCACTCTCGATGACGTTGAATCCCACCATGGAGAGCGTGAGTGCAAGGAGTTCACGGATGTCGGAATCGTCTTCGACAACCAAGGCCGTGCGCTCGTAAGAATCAGTACCCATAGGTAGTACCTTGCCAGAATGCGCGGCAGTCGGGGACCGCTCGTGTCGATATTGGGCCGCAGGCGATTGTGACTCAGGCCGCAGCGCTCACGCGCGGGGCAGTTCAATGGTGACCGTTGTTCCCGAACCGAGTTCGGACTGGATCGAGAACGTGCCGCCGTGGCGTTCCACGGACTGCGCTGCGATCGGCAGCCCGAGCCCGGTGCCGGGGATCTCCGCAGCAACCGAGTTGGACGCCCGGTAGAAGCGGGTCAGCAGGTGAGGAAGTTCCTCGGCGGGGATGCCGATTCCGGAGTCCTCGACCGCTATGCGCACCATGCCGCGGGGCTCATCGGCAAGGTACGTAACGGTGACCGTTCCGCCGTCGGACGTGAATTTCACCGCGTTGGACAGGACATTCACGAAGGCCCGTTTCAGGAGTTCGCCCACACCCTGCACATGCTGCGGCGAATCTGCCGGGGATACCCGGACCGAGATGTGTTTCGCCGCGGCGAGAGGCATCAGGTCCGCGACCACCGACTCGATCAGGGGCACCAGATCGACCCGGGCGTTGCCAAGCCGGGTGCCGGCGTCGAGCACTGACAGCGCCAGGACATTCTCCACCAGGGTGCTCAGCCGCTGCCCATTGCGTTCGATGACCGAGAGCATTTTCCGCGCGGCTGCCGGCAGCTCACCGGCGTCGCCTTCCTGCAGCAGCTCAACGTAGCCGAGGATCGACGCCAGGGGAGTGCGCAACTCATGGTGGATGGTGGCGATGAAACCATCCCTGGCGGCGTCGAGTTCGCGGAGCCGGTCCACCACCTGCTGCTGGCCGAGGATCAGCTGGCCCTGGATGACACCGTGGGCCAGGTTCCCGATCAGGTGCTGAAGGAGCGCAATCTCGGCGCTGGACCACTTGCGGTGTCCGCGATCGACTGCGATCCAGAGCACCCCGAAGGAGGACGCACCCTCGCCGATGGGCAGCAGCAGTCCGCTGCGGGTGAACCCCTCCATCCGGGCGCGGATGTTCGTCAGTTGGCCGGGGACCTCGTGGAGTCTCCCGGGACCCACGGCCAGAGAGCCCGACGTTCGCCAGAGGTCTGTGCCCAGCGCGCGCAGTTCATCCTGCTCGGCCGTGACATCGCTGGGTTGTCCGCAACCCTCACCGCGCAGCCAGCGTGCGGAGCCGCAGGAGACCCGTTCGTCGTCGAAGATGTGCAGGGCTACCTCGTCCGCCTCGAGCGCCTCACCGATGCCCTGCAGCGTGAGCTGGACCATTTTTTCCGGCTCATTGGTGTGGCGGATCTCTTCGGAGATCCGCCTCACGCGTTCGCGAAGGAACGCGGACTCGTGGCTTCGCTTCTGGCGCAGCCGGTTGCGGTGGATGGCCGTGTTGACCCTGTGCAGCAGTTCAGCGGAGGCGATCGGCAGCAGAAGGTAGTCGCTGGAGCGCATTGCCAGTTCAGGGTGGGACGTGACCTGGTCAGCCGAGGAAGCGGTGAGCACCACCGGGATGTCCCGCGGCAGCATGTGGTCGGCCTCCTTGGCGATGGTCGCCAGATACTCCAGAGCCATTCCGGCGCCGACGATCGCGACATCCGCCGTGCGCTCGCGGGCCTCTTCGAGTCCACGAACCAAATCGCTGTGGGCCGCAACAGTGAATCCAGCCTCCCGGAGGCTGCCCGCAATCTGAGCGAGCAGGTCGACATCCGAGTCCACCACCAGTGCGTTGCCCACAGGAGTATCGCCGGTTGCGCCCAAGACTCGTCCCCTTCGGTCGAAAGACAGACCCGTGTGTTGATGCTGGTTCTGCCGAGTCTAGCGACGAGGCCGGTGCTGTGCTGAAAGTGGCGGTACTATCGTGCATCAGCCGTGCTGAGCGAAAGGCCTGAACGTGCGCCGTGGCACCAATCTCCCCCGGATGGGGGACTTTAACCAGAGCGTCATTCTCGATGCTATCCGCCGTTCCAGCGACGGATTAAGCAGGGTGGAGTTGGTGGATCTGATCGGTCTCTCGCCGCAGGCGGTTTCCAATATCACCCGGCGCCTGCTGGCTGAGGAACTGATCGTGGAGGCCGGGAAATCCGGCTCCGGCCCGGGCAAGCCGCGGACCATCCTGCGGATCAACCCGTCGGGCCGGTATGCGATCGGCGTCCACCTGGACCCGGCGTTGATGACGGTGCTGCTGATGGACCTGATGGGGGTAGTACTGCACCGCAGGGTCCGCGAAACACCGCAGGGGACAGAGCCGGGGGAGATCATCGACGCGATCGCCGGTGAAGTGAGCGCACTGCTCGCCGAGTCGCCGGTCGATCCCGCACGTATCGAGGGCATCGGCGTGGCACCTCCTGGACCGATCGATCAGCCGGCGGGCGCCGTCGTCGACCCTCCCCTCCTGCTCGGCTGGCATCGTGTCCCGCTGCGGGATGCTTTGGCAGAGGCCACCGGCATGCCCGTCTTCGTGGAGAAGGACGTGATAGCGGCCGCTGTCGCGGAGATTTGGGGCGGCGGCCAGGAAAGCACGCAGAGCTTTGTCTTTGTGTACATCGGTACGGGTATCGGCAGCGGCATTGTGGTGAACGGCGAGGTGATGCGCGGAACCTCCGGCAATGCGGGGGAGATCGGGCATATTGTCACCGATCCCAACGGCCCCGAGTGCGCCTGCGGAATGCGCGGTTGCATTGCGGTGACCTGTGATCCGCTGTCCCTGGTTCTTGAGGCTGAGCGGCTCGGTGTGCTGAGCGAGGAACGGCACCGTAACGGCGATGTGGCCGACGGGCTGCTGCAGCTCTGCGCGGCCGCCGATCAGGGCGACGACCTCGCCATCGAGATTCTCAACCGCGCGGCTCTGCGTACGGCCCGGGCGGTGTCGGTCCTCGCGAATGCGCTGGATGTGGACCGCGTGGTGTTCGGCGGGCCGTTCTGGGAACCGCTGGCGAGCCGGTATCTGGAGGTTGTGCCGTCGTCGTTGTTGGACTTCCGTGCCGCGCGGAGCATCCATCCGGTGGAGGTGGTGTCCACCGGAATAGGCGACGACGTTGCGGCGGTCGGGGCGGCATGCCTCATGCTCGAGCGCACCCTTGGCCCCCGTGCTGAACGCCTGATGCTGGCGCGCTGAATCCGATTGCTTTTGATCAGCGGATTCTCAGGCTTGACAGATACCCCCCAGGGGTATAAATTCAGGTCTACCGGAGCAGGTAGTCCAGGCCCCACGGGCCACACACTCCTTGAAGGTCTCTCGATGCAGGCACAGCCAGCGAAGGAGAACCACCATGAAGCATCACCCACAGGGCGGCAACCGCCCTTCAATCTCTGATTCCACCACGCACGGGCAGGCCATGCCCTCCCAGGAGCCCGAGTCCGCCCTCTCCGAGGAGCATGCCCACCACGGGCAGCTTGCCGGACACGCCGAGCGCTCCGACGCCGACCATGAAGTGCATACCCACGGCCAGCATGCCGGGCACTCGACGGCGATGTTCCGGAACAGGTTCTGGATCAGCCTGATCCTGTCGGTTCCGGTGGTCCTGTTCAGCCACATGTTTGCGATGATCGTCGGCTATACGCCGCCGGAGTTCCCCGGTTCGATGTGGATCTCGCCCGTCCTGGGGACCGTCATCTTTTTCTACGGCGGCGCACCGTTCCTTCGGGGCGGCGTCACCGAACTGAAATCGCGTCAGCCCGGGATGATGCTGCTGATTGCCATGGCGATCAGTGTTGCGTTCATTGCCTCCTGGATCACCACGCTCGGCATCGGAAACCTCAATCTCGACTTCTGGTGGGAGCTCGCGCTGCTGGTGGTCATCATGCTGCTGGGCCACTGGATGGAGATGCGCGCGCTCGGATCCGCTGCCGGAGCGCTCGACGCGCTGGCCGCGCTCCTGCCTGACGAAGCGGACAAGGTCACGGACGCGGGCATTGAAACCGTCGCCGTGAGCGAGCTGGTGCCCGGCGACGTCGTGCTGGTGCGGTCCGGCGCCCGGGTTCCGGCTGACGGCACCATCGTTGACGGCGCGGCCGAGTTCGACGAGTCGATGATCACCGGCGAATCCCGCACCGTGTCCCGTACCGTCGGTGGGACGGTGGTCGCGGGGACGGTCGCAACGGACAGCGCGGTACGGGTGAAGGTTACCGCTGTTGGCTCGGATACCACGCTCGCGGGGATCCAGCGTCTGGTTGCGGAGGCGCAGGCTTCCTCATCGAAGGCGCAGGCCCTCGCGGACCGGGCGGCGGCACTGCTGTTCTACTTCGCGCTGATCGCGGGCATCCTCACCTTCATCGCCTGGCTGCTGCTGGGCAGCCCGAATGACGCGGTAATCCGCACCGTCACGGTGCTGGTCATTGCCTGCCCCCACGCCCTCGGCCTAGCGATCCCGCTGGTGATTGCCATCTCCACCGAACGCGCCGCGAGGTCCGGGGTGCTGATCAAGAACCGGATGGCGCTGGAGCGGATGCGGACCATCGACGTCGTGCTGTTCGACAAGACGGGCACGCTCACCGAAGGGCGTCACGCCGTCACCGCGGCCGCGCCGGCCGGCGGCGTCAGCGAGGAGGAGCTGCTGGCGTTGGCCGCGGCTGCCGAGTCCGACAGTGAGCATCCGGTGGCCCGGGCGATCGTCCGGGCTGCTGCGGACCATCCGGCTGCCGCCGCTCTGGGCTACCGGGGGAGCGGTTTCTCCTCGATGACCGGCCGTGGAGTCCGCGCCTCGGTCAACGGCAGTGACGTGGCCGTCGGCGGTCCCAATATGCTCAGGGAGCTCGCTCTCGATACGCCGGCGGACCTGACGGACACCATCCGGGAGTGGGTGGACCGCGGCGCTTCGGTGCTGCACGTGGTCCGGGACGGTGGAATCATCGGTGCGCTGCGGCTCGAGGACCGGGTGCGCGACGAATCCAGGGCAGCGGTGAAGGCTCTGCAGGAGCGCGGCGTGAAGGTCGCAATGATCACCGGCGACGCACGCCAGGTCGCGGACGCAGTCGGTGCCGAGTTGGGTATCGATGAGGTCTTCGCCGACGTACTGCCGCAGGACAAGGACTCCAAGGTGGCTGAACTGCAGTCCCGCGGGCTGAAGGTCGCGATGGTGGGTGACGGCGTGAACGATGCGCCCGCGCTCGCCCGGTCCGAGGTGGGGATCGCGATCGGAGCGGGTACCGACGTCGCAATGGAATCCGCCGGCGTCGTGCTGGCGGGGAATGATCCGCGGTCGGTGCTGGCGATGATCGATCTCTCACGGGCGAGCTACCGGAAGATGGTCCAGAACCTCGTGTGGGCAACGGGCTACAACGTCCTGGCAGTTCCGCTGGCGGCCGGCGTGCTGGCTTTCGCGGGCATCGTGCTCTCACCGGCGGCCGGAGCGGTGCTGATGAGTCTGTCCACGATCGTGGTGGCGCTGAACGCGCAGCTGCTGCGCCGGGTGGATCTCAGCCCGGAACGGATTGGGGCGTAGTTCACTACAGTGGGATCGATGATCGGGAAGGCAACGCGATGAGCGGCACACGGACGGCGAGGGTAATCCTGGCCGTTCCGCGCGCCGTCGTCGGTTTTCTGGGCCTGACGGCTGTGATTGTCGGGATCCTGGCGATGCATGTCTGGATGGGCGGCCACGGACCGACCGCGGCACACGGTGTTCATGTGCTGCCGGCTCAGACTCAGGTGGCCGCCGTCGAGCATGTCTCCCATCGCGCGGCTGCCGTTCCGGCTTCACCTCATCAGGCTGCGCCTTCATCGGCGACCGCCGCCGTCGAACCTGCCTCCCACCACGCTGGGTCCGCTCCCGTTCTGGCGGCCGGTGCTGACTCCGGGCAGGTGCACGGTTGTGCCGGTTCCTGCGAGGACGACGACGCCATGGCGCTGGGGCTCTGTGTGCTGGCGTTCATTGTGGTTACCCTGTTGGCGTTCCTGCTTCCAGCGGGGAGGCTGGTGCCCGGTACGGTGCTGCTGCGCGGGCCGCCCCTGATTCGCCTGCGACCCCTGGCGATCCCTGCTCCCTGTCTGATCCGGCTCTGTATCAGTCGGACCTGAGCTGAATGAGCCGCGCCCTGTCAGCGGCACATCCAGCACATTTCAGACACAGAGAACAGAAGGATCAGATCACCATGAAGCGTTACCTTTCCCTTTCAGCGTTGGGCGTTGCCGCCGTCGTTTCCCTGGCCGGTTGCGGCGCGGGTGCGGAGTCGCAGCCCGGGACGTCCGGTAGCTCGAGTTCGTCCAGTTCGCAGGAGTCCGCCGCGCATAACGATGCCGACGTGATGTTTGCGCAGATGATGATTCCCCACCACCGGCAGGCCGTGGAGATGAGCGACATCGTGCTCGCGAAGGAAGGCATCAGCCCCGAAGTGATGGACCTGGCCACCCGGATCAAGGACGCGCAGGCGCCCGAGATCGATACCATGACCGGGTGGCTGGAGGCCTGGGGCGAACCCATGGCCATGGACGGCGGCATGGAGGGCCACTCCATGGGCGGCATGGATTCCATGGAGGGCATGCTGAGCGAGGACCAGATGGCGGAGCTCGAATCGGCCGAAGCCGATGACGCCTCCCGGATGTTCCTCGAGACCATGACGGCGCACCATGAGGGTGCAGTCGCCATGGCCGAGGAGGAGATCGAGAACGGGGAGAACCCTGACGCGATCGCGCTCGCCGAAGCCATCGTGGCCGCCCAGGAGGCGGAGATCGAGGAGATGCAGGAGCTGCTCGCGGGTCTCTAACCCTCTGCTCACCCCTGACCGTTGATTTGGCAGGACACGCCGTGAATAGTGGTCCATAAGGGGAGTGTCCTGCCGAATCAACGCAGGGCATTGTGGGTTAAATCCATTCGATGTACTATTCCTGCATAGCGGCAGCCTCCCGATGCCCAAGTTTCAAAGGAGAAACCATGCGCGGCGCCTCTCGAACCACTCCTGCAGCGGCGCTTGCCGCGCTCCTCGTCCTCAGCGGCTGCGCCGGCAGCAACGGCGGCGGCGGGGAGGAAGCTTCCAGCAACACCCTGCGGATCATCTACCAGAAGGCGGGGGACGCCTCCCCGCTGGACACCCTGATGCAGACCACCAAAGAGCAGTTCGAGGCCGCCAATGAGGGCGTCACCGTTGAACTGGAACCGGTCGAGGGCACGGACGAGGACTACAACACCCGCCTCGCCCTCTCGCAGCGCTCGCCGGACACCGCCCCGGACGTCTTCTACGAGGACACCTTCCGCCTCCGCTCCGACGTCGAGGCCGGCTACCTGCTGAACCTGGACGAACACCTGGCCGGCTGGGATGAATGGGACGCCTTCAACGAGGGGGCCAAGGAAGCAGGAAAGGCCGACGACGGCAGCACCTACGCGGTGCCCCTCGGCACCGACACCCGGGTCATCTGGTACAACAAGCAGGTGCTCGAAGACGCGGACGTGGAAGTCCCCTGGCAGCCCGAATCCTGGGACGACCTCCTGGAGATGGCGCGCACCGTCAAGGAAGCACAGCCCGATTCACGGCCCTTCAGTATGTACGCGGGAACCGGCACCGGTGAGGGCACCGTGATGCAGAGCTTCTACGAGCTGCTCTACGGAACGGAGAGCGGCGGTCTCTACGACGAGGAGTCGCAGAAGTGGATCGCAGGTTCGCAGGGCTTCATCGACTCGCTGGCCTTCCTCAAGACCCTCTACGACGAGGAACTTGCCGTCACCCCGGCCGAAGCCCTCGATCCGAACGTCTGGCAGGTGGTGCTCGGCACCATGCTCCCCGAGAACCAGATGGGAGCCACCGTGGAAGGTTCCTACGCGCCGTCGTTCTGGCAGGAAGGCGGCATGCTGGAGTGGCCGGAGTACGCCGACGTCATGGGCGTGGCGCCGTTCCCCACCCAGGACGGGCAGGAGCCGGGCGCCGTGAGCATGTCGGGCGGCTGGACGCTGGCGGTCGGCGCGGGAACCGAGAACCCCGACCTCGCGTTCGAGTTCCTCACCACCGCCATGAGCCAGGAAAACCTGCTGCAGTACACGGTGGACAACTCGCAGATCGCGGTCCGGACGGACATCGCCGACGCACCCGAGTACCTTGAGGCCAACCCGTTCGTCGAGGACGTCTCGGCTGTGCTCGACGTCACCAACTACCGGCCTGCAACCTCGAACTACGCCGAGATTTCGACGGCGGTCCAGGAAGCCACCGAAGCCGTCATCACCGGTGGCGCCACCCCGGAAGAAGCGGCAGCAACCTACGACGAGGCACTCAAGGCCATCGTCGGTGAAGAGAACGTCGTCGAGGAGTAGCCATCTCTTCCACGGTCACTTCCCGGGGCTCTTCCTCCGGCGCCGCGCGTCGGGGTAACCGCGGGGACAACAGGCAGGAGCGGGAGCGCAACGGACGGGGCTCCCGCTCCACCACCTCACTCATCAAGGCGGTGCCGCTGCTCCCGGCGGTCGTGCTGATTGGGATCTTCCTAGCCGGACCCATCGTGTGGTCTTTTTACGGGTCCTTTACCAACGCCGCGCTGACCGGTGCCAACGCAAAGAACCCCGAGTGGATCGGGCTCGACAACTACACCAGCCTGTTCGCCGACCCGCTCTTCCCGAAGTCGCTGCTGCTCACGGTCATCTTTGTGCTCGTCTCGGCAGTGATCGGCCAGAACTTCCTCGGACTAGGCCTGGCGCTGCTGATGCGGCGGGCACACCGGGGAGTTTCCGCCGTCGTCGGAATCTGCGTGGTGGCAGCGTGGGTGCTGCCGGAGATCGTGGCGGCGTTCGTGGCGTACGCCTTCTTCTTCCGCGACGGCACGCTGAACCAGCTCACCGGGTTTGCCGGCCTCCCGGCGGTGGACTGGCTCTTCGAGCACCCGATGTTCGCGATCATCCTCGCCAACATCTGGCGCGGTACCGCGTTCTCGATGATGGTGTACCAGGCCGCGCTCAATGACGTGCCGCAGGAGGTCACGGAGGCGGCGGAGATCGACGGCGCGGGCGGCGCCAAGACGCTGGTCTTCGTCACGGTTCCGATGATCCGGCGCAGCATCGCGACCAACCTCATGCTCATTACGCTGCAGACCCTCGCGGTGTTCACGCTGATCTACGTCATGACCGCCGGCGGCCCCACCAACCGCAGCACCACACTGCCGATCATGGCCTACGAGGAAGCCTTCCGCTACAGCGACATCGGCTACGGCACGGCGATCGCCGTGGTCATGCTCATCATCGGCGCCGCATTCTCCCTCGCCTACATCCGCCTGTTGCGCGAGAGGAACCCGGCATGAGCGTTCCCGTTTCAAGCACACCCACAAAGACGACGACGGCGGCACCCCTGACCGGCGGATCCCGCAGCTCCCGCGGTGCCCGCCGGGGCTCACCCAGCTGGACCGCGAGTGCCGTTCTGGCACTGATTGCCCTGTGCTTCGTGGTGCCGCTGAGCTGGCTGGTACTGGCCTCCTTCGATGCAGAGGCGACGTACGAGACTGCCCTGCCGGCGTCGTTCTCCCTGGCCAACTTCACCGCGATCCTGACACCGGAACAGACCTTTCTGCCGTTGTGGAACAGCGTCATTCTGTCCGCGGGATCGGCGGCCATCACGGTGATCGCGGCGGTCCTGGCCGCATATCCGCTGTCCCGGTTCAACACGCGGTTCAACCGGCCGTTCCTCTATACGGTGCTCTTCGGCACGTGTCTGCCGATCACCGCGATCATGGTCCCGGTCTACAGCCTGTTTGTGCAGCTGAATATGCTGGACTCGCTCGCGGCGACAACGTTCTTCATGGCCGCGACGTCTCTCCCCATGGCCATCTGGATGACCAAGAACTTCATGGACTCGGTGCCGGTGTCGCTGGAGGAGGCGGCGTGGGTGGATGGCGCGTCCGCCATGAAGGCGCTGTGGCATATCGTGGTTCCGCTGATGCGGCCGGGTCTCGGCGTCGTCTTCATCTTTGTGTTTATCCAGGCGTGGGGAAACTTCTTTGTGCCGTTCATCCTGCTGTTCTCCCAGGAGAACCAGCCGGCAGCGGTGAGTATTTTCCGGTTCTTCGGGCAGTTCGGGACGGTTGCATATGGGCAGCTGGCCGCGTTCTCGATTCTGTACGCGCTGCCCGTCATTGTTTTGTACGTCCTCGTCTCGCGTGTGTTCGGTGGCTCCTTTGCCATGTCGGGCGCCCTGAAAGGTTAGATCCACATGCATGACAATCGACTCCTGGTTGAGGCGCGAATTGTCCGCTTCCTCGCCGAACGGCTGACTCCTGCGGTGTGGCCGGTTTCCGTGCCGCTGGAGGTGTCCTTCTGGGAGGCACCGGGCGAGCCGGTGCCGTTCACGGACGCAGCGTCCCAGCGGTTTGAGCCGTTTGTCCTCGGGTCGGCCTGGGGGCGGCCCTGGGGGACCACCTGGTTCCGGTTCGCCGGGACGGTCCCGGAAGAATGGTCCACGGGCGTGACCGTAGAGGCCGTGATCGACCTGGGGTTCTCGACGATCATGCCCGGGTTCCAGGCAGAAGGGCTGGTGTACGCGCCGGACGGCCGGGTGATCAAGGCGCTGGAGCCGCTCAACATGTGGGTGCCGCTCGATGCGGCGCCGGGCAGCGCCGTCGAGTTCTATGTTGAGGCGGCCTCCAACCCCAACGTGATTGACGGGTTCGATTACCAGCCCACCCCGTTGGGTTCCCTGTCCACCGCCGGAGCCGATCCGCTGTACACCTTCCGCCGGGCGGAGGTGGCGGTGTTTGACCGTGAGGCCTGGGAGCTGGGCCAGGACGTGTGGACGCTGAACGGGCTGATGCATGAACTTCCCGTTGACCTCCCGCGCGGGCATGAGATCCTGCGCGCGCTGGAGAAGGCGATCAACGCCGTCGACCCTTCCGACATCAGCGGGACGGCTGCCGCCGGCCGTGCCTGCCTGGCCGGGGTGCTGGAATCGCCCGCGTATGCGAGTGCGCACCGGGTTCATGCGGTCGGGCACGCGCACATCGACAGTGCCTGGCTCTGGCCGGTCCGCGAGACGGTGCGGAAGGTGGCGCGGACCTTCTCCAACGTGCTGGAACTGATGGACCGCAACCCCGACTTTGTGTTCGCGGCGTCCTCAGCGCAGCAGTATGCGTGGCTCAAGTCCTTCTATCCGGACGTGTTTGAACGGGTTGCGGAGAAGGTCCGGTCCGGGCAGTTTGTGCCGACGGGCGGCATGTGGGTGGAATCCGATACCAACATGCCCGGGGGAGAGGCCCTTGCCCGGCAATTCGTCGCCGGGAAACGGTTCTTCCTGGAGAACTTCGGCGTGGAACCGCAGGAGGTGTGGCTGCCGGATTCCTTCGGGTACTCGGCGGCGCTGCCGCAGCTGGTGCGGGCGTCGGGATCGCGGTACTTCCTGACGCAGAAGATCTCCTGGAACGAGACCAACCTGTTTCCGCATTCCTCCTTCAACTGGGAGGGTATCGACGGCACCCGGGTATTCACGCACTTCCCGCCGGTGGACACGTACAACTCGGATCTCAGCGGGCCTGACCTCGCGCGGGCCCAGCGCAACTACCGGGAGAAGGGCGCCGCCAACACGTCGCTGGTTCCGTTCGGCTGGGGCGACGGCGGCGGCGGGCCTACCCGCGAGATGCTCGCGGCGGCGGAACGCACCGCTTCGCTGGAGGGCTCGCCGTCCGTGACACTGTCCTCGCCGACCCGGTTTTTCTCGGAGGCGGCTGCCGAGTATCCGGATGCGCCCGTGTGGTCCGGTGAGCTGTATCTCGAGTTTCATCGTGGCACGTACACCTCCCAGGCCCGGACCAAGCATGGCAACCGCCGGTGTGAGCATCTGCTGCGTGAGGCCGAGCTGTGGTGTTCCGTGGCTGCGCTCCGTGCCGGTTTCGACTACCCGTACAACGAGCTCGAAACCGTCTGGCACACCGTCCTGCTGCAGCAGTTCCATGACATCCTGCCCGGATCCTCGATTGCGTGGGTGCATGAGGAAGCGGAGCGCAACTACACGGCGGTCGAGGCATCACTCGAGTCGCTGATTGCAGCTGCGCTGGGTGCGCTGCTGGGTACCGGTGCCGCTGCCGTGTCGTTGAATGCAGGCCCGTACGCCGTCGGCGGCGTGCCTGCGCTGGGAGGTGCGGTGCCGCCGTCGTCGGCTGTTTTTGAACCGGTGCGGAAGGGATCTTCCTGGGTGCTGGAGAGTGATTCGCTGCGGCTCACGGTCGATGAGAACGGATTGTTCACCTCGCTGGTCAGCGGCGGTTCTGGGGTTAGCGGTGGCCGTGAAGTGATTCCGGCCGGTACGCGGGCGAATGTGCTGCAGCTGTTCCGGGATACGCCGAACCAGTGGGATGCGTGGGACATCGACGAGCACTACAAGTTCAACGTCACCGAGCTGACCGATGCGGTGGCGGTGGAGGCTGTCGGTGCGGTGTTGCGGGTGGAGCGGGTCTTCGGGAAGTCGCGGTTGGTGCAGCGCATTTCGTTGAGTGCTGACGGTACCGCGGTGGACATGGCGATCGAGGCCGATTGGCATGAGCAGCAGAAGCTGCTGAAGCTCGCGTTTCCGGTGGATGTGCTGGCGGACCGTGCGGCGTCGGAGATCCAGTTCGGGTATATTCAGCGGCCTACCGCCGTGAACACGTCCTGGGATGCCGCGCGTTTTGAGACGGTGGCGCACCGTTGGGTGCACGTGGGGGAGCCCGGGTTCGGGGTGTCGCTGGCGAACGATTCGACGTATGGGTATGACATTTCCCGGGCGGAATCGCCCTCCGGTGTGCCGCACACGCTGGTGCGGGCGTCGCTGTTGCGTGGACCGCTGTTTCCGGATCCGGAGGCCGACCAGGGATCGCACTCTTTCCGGTTCTCGCTGCGTCCGGCGTCCGGGGTTGCCGAGGCGGTTGCGGAGGGCTACCGGGTGAACCTGCCGGTTCGTGCGGTGGCGGGGGTGGCATCGTCGTCGGTTGAACCGGTGGTGACGGTGTCCAACCCGGCGGTGGTGGTGGAAGCTGTGAAGTTGGCGGAGGACCGCAGCGGCGATGTCATTGTGCGGCTGTATGAGGCGTTGGGCGGCAGGGCGTCGGTGATGGTTTCGGCCGGGTTCGGGTACTCGTCGGTGGAGGTGACGGATCTGTTGGAGCGGCCTCTTTCCGTTGATTTCATGAACGACGACGACGACGGTGTGGCGCTTTCGTTGCGCCCGTTCCAGTTGGTGACGCTGCGGTTTCGGGTTGGGGCTGCTTAGGCCGGCTCTGATAAGGCCGGGTTGGGTTTGGCGTTGGTTCGGGTTCGGCGTTGGTTCGGGTTCGACTGATTCACTTCGGACAGTAACCGGGTGCCGTTGAGCCGATTCGTTCTTTGACGTTCCGCTTTTCTTGCCTTGCCGGTTCCCTTCCTGGATGGCCGGTGGGAGCATGGTTGGCATGAGCGAGACTTCCCACGAAGACGAGCACAACGTCGCTGACCGACCCAAACCGAAGACTCCTGATGATCACAGCAGCAATCAGGATGAACAGGCTATGCTGCATCGGCGTCAGGAAGCAGAACAGAAGCTGCAGGAGCGCCAGGAGGAAGCCGGCCGCGAGGGTTCTTCGGGCGGCGACTAACCCACGCCGGTTACGTTGGGCTTGACCTAACCGGTGACGTCCGCCAAGTTTGTTGCGCCCGCCGGCATCATTCGGCTCCGCCCAGCAAAAGCGCCCCACCGGGTGATGAACTTTTTTGACCTCCCGCAAAGAACGGCGTTTCTTCTCATCCACAACAGCCCCACATTGCGCAGAAATGCTGGAGAGTGGAGGGGACATCCGGCAAGGAAAGGCACACCATGACGAAGTGGCGGGTTCGAGACTTCCATTCGACTGACCTGGACGGCATCCTGCACCTCTGGGAGACCGTCAAGGCAAACAACGTCGAGCCCGTCTATTCCCTCTCGGAAGTGCTGGCATCCTGCGAGAAGGATCATGCCGTCGTCGCGGTTCAGAACGACCAGGTGATCGGCGCGGCAGTGGGGCGCGCTGCACATGACCAGGGCTGGATCGTATTCCTGGCCATCCTCCCTGAATACCGAAGCCGCGGGATCGGAACCGCGTTGCTCGCTGCCGTGGAAAGCCGGATGGCTCCGCACGGGCTGACCAAGCTCTCAGCGCTGATGCCGGAAGCCGAAACGCGGGTGGGCGCCTTCATCAGCAGAGGCTTCGCGATGAAGCAGAACCTGCGCTATTTCGAACGGATCATCCCGGTCCAGCGTCAGGAACTTGAGCCCTTGAGCTCCCTGGGCGGCAGGGTGCTTGCTCGCGGACTGTGGGAAAACGTGTCCGGGATGCATAGGGAAAAGGAACTGCTGGAGCGTCGTCTGGTTCTGCCCCTGGCCAAGGCCGATCTGGCGGATGAATTCGGCGTGGTGCCGCCGCGCGCCGTCGTTCTCTTCGGTCCGCCTGGAACGGGTAAGACCACCTTCGCAAAGGCGATCTCTTCCCGGCTGGAATGGCCGTTCGTGGAGGTTTTCCCGTCGAGGCTGGCAGCTGATCCGCAGGGGTTGGCGGGGGCGCTCCGGGAGACGTTCCTGCAGATCGCGGAGCTGGAACACGCCGTCGTCTTCATCGATGAGGTGGAGGAAATCGCGTCGCACCGGTCGGGAGAACCGCCGTCGCCGCTGCAGGGAGTCACCAACGAGCTCCTGAAAATCATCCCAGCGTTCCGCGAACAGCCGGGCAGGCTGCTCATCTGCGCCACGAACTTCATCCGCACCCTCGACTCCGCTTTTCTGCGCCACGGGCGCTTTGACTACGTCATCCCCATCGGTCTGCCGGACCACCAGGCCCGCGAGGCCATGTGGCAGCGCTTCATTCCGGCATCCGTAGTGAACGACGTCGATGTGGACCTTCTGGTGCGCCGCACCGATGGCTTCACCCCGGCTGACATTGAGTACGCAGCCCGGAGCGCTTCGCAGCGTGCGTTGGAGAAAGCCGTCTATGGGAACGGCAACGGCAGCGGGCCGGGGGAGCGGGAACCTGGAAAGGGTCCGTCCACGCAGGACTATCTCGACGCGATCGATGACACCAGAACTACCGTCAGCGAACAGGTTCACGAGCAGTTCCTGGAGGACATCGGCGCCCTGGGGCGGGTGTAGCGCTCGGTATAAAACACGCAGCTTTTGGCGCAGCTCGGTCAGCTTTCCCCGAGGGTTTCCCAAGATCCGAGCCGTAGCGTCTGGCGCACGGATAGCTTGGTTCTGGGAAAGTCATCCGGCGACCAACCGCCGTCGAACTTGTCCGTCCACCTTCGGTCCTGAAAGGTAAACCGTGCGCCCATCATTCCGCGCTCTCACTGCCGCAACCATCACAGCGGTCGCCCTGAGCGCCTTCGTTCCAGGCGCCGCAACCGCCGCACCCGCAACCGGCGAAGACCCCGTCCGTTACCTGGTCCGCTATGCGCCAGGCACCGATGTTGCCGCAGCCGCCGCTTCCCTGCGGAAATCAGGCAAGGCCGTTGGGCGCACTTTTTCCACTGCCGTCCGTGCAGCCGTGATTACGACGACGCCGGCACAAGCCGCAGCGCTCGCTACCGCACCGAACGTCGTGGCCGTCGAGCAGGACCTTCCCGTCCGGATCTCGAATACCCAGTCCAACGCTCCGTGGGGACTGGACCGCAGCGATCAGCGGACCCTGCCTCTCTCCTCCACCTATACGCCGCCGGCCGCCGGCGCGGGCGTCAACGTGTATGTCGTGGACACCGGTGTTCTGGCTTCCCACACGGACTTCGGCGGTCGGGTCGCCGCCGGATACACCACCATCGCGGACGGCCGCGGATCATCCGACTGCAACGGGCACGGCACTCACGTGGCCGGCACGGTAGCCGGCACCACCTACGGCATTGCGAAGTCCTCCACGGTGATTCCGGTCCGCGTTCTGAACTGCGACGGCGGTGGGTACATGTCCGACGTCGTCGCCGGTCTGGACTGGGTCGCCGCCCACCATGCTTCCGGCGTGCCCGCCGTGGTGAACCTGAGCCTCGGCGGCGGGGCGAACTCCACCGTTGATGCCGCGCTCCAGAGTGTGATCAACGACGGGGTCACCGCCGCCGTGGCTGCCGGGAATTCCTCTGTCGACGCGTGCACCAGCTCACCGGCCAGGGTTTCAGCCGCTCTCACTATCGCAGCGAGCGATTCCTCGGACCGGCAGGCCTCCTTCTCCAACACCGGGTCCTGCGTTGACCTCTATGCGCCCGGCGTCGGAATTGCATCGGCCTATCACACCTCCAATACCGCGGTTGCGACCCTGAACGGCACCTCGATGGCTTCACCGCATGTGGCCGGTGCTGCCGCCGTCGTGCTTTCCCAGAATCCGGCACTGACGCCGGCGCAGGTGGCGACCAATATCGCCGGAGCCTCCACGACGGGCGTCATCGCGGGAGCATCGACGGGCACGCCGAACCGGCTGCTGTATGTCGGCACAGGAACGACGACGACGGCCACCAAGCCGGCGGCCGCTACCAATGTGAAAGCCACTGCGGGCAGCAAGTCGGCCACGGTTACGTGGACCAAGGGCAGCGACGGCGGTTCGCCGCTGACCGGGCAAACCCTGCACGTCTATTCGGGCACAAGCAGGATCGCGGCGCTGTCCGTCTCAGCCTCGGCGACCAGCGTCACGGTGACCGGCCTGCGGTCACGCAGCTACTACTCGTTCAGCGTTGTGGCCACGAACAAGATCGGCAGCAGCCCGGAGTCGGCGCGGTCCAACACGATTCGGGCGAAGTAGTAGCGGTCAGGAGGGCGGCGCCGTCGTCCTCCTGATCACGAGGTGGGGTGGATGCGCGCGTCCAGAGCATGGAAAGTAGCGGTCAGCCATAGGTCCGTGAATTGCCGATCTCTTCGGAAGCAACGCGGTCGATCCGCGGTATCCGCAGGCAGCGCATGATCACACCTCCGGCAAGGTGTCACCTCGGCGTCCGATCAAAACTGTCAGTAGCGGCATCTACAGTTCCCCCAACCGAAAGATCCACCAGGGGGAGACACGCATGTACAGCATCGGCGAGAGACCGGGAATCGGCTCGTACCGGGATGAAGCAGGCCATACCGTCACTCTGAACCGTCCGGACGTACCGCTGACGCCCTGCCCACGCTGCAGGTTTGGCCACATCACCACCTGGAAACGGGTGCCATAGGCCCGGTTGCTGGATGAGCGACGGGTGGGGGCGTTTCTCATCCCGCGACTGTCAGAAAAAGTTGGGCAATAGCACGGGGCGCGAGGATCAATCCGAACCGGGCCCGCAGAAACTGCCCGTAGGTGCAAAACCGCCGCTTCGAACCGGCGATCCTGCACCTGCGGGCAGTTTTTGCATCTGCGGGCGAGAACTGCATGCCTGAGTTAACTAACTGTCCGCATGGTGTTCAAATCCGGGTGGCGGGGAGTTCGGATGCGCCCGATTCAATGGTGGCAGTCGCCTATCCGGAGGTCCTGCCACCATGTTCGATGCCCTTTCCGCCAGCACTGACCGACGCCGTTTCCTCAGCCTCCTGGGAGGCGGCACGCTCGCCGCCGCCGTCGGCATGGCTGCAACCCAGCCAAGCCGTGCCTGGGCCAATCCGCAGTTCTCCGACTATCCCTTCTCGCTGGGAGTGGCCTCCGGGGAGCCGGTGCCTGACGGCGTCGTGCTCTGGACCAAACTGGCACCGGAACCGACAGCACCGGATGGCAAGGGCGGAATGCCCAACAAGGCCGTTCCGGTGAACTGGCAGATCGCCGAGGATCCCGCCTTTGCCCGGGTGGTCCGTGCAGGCGCGGAGATAGCCTCACCGGATCTCGGCCATTCAGTCCACGTCGAAGTGAGCGGCCTGCGGCCTGACCGCGAGTACTGGTACCGCTTCCGCGCAGCCGGACAGCTCAGCCCGGTGGGCCGGACCAAGACGGCGCCTGCCGCAGGTGCGGCGCTCGCCTCCATGGCGTTCGCATTCGTCAGCTGCCAGAACCTTCCCGCAGGCTACTTCACCGCGTACAAGCATCTGGCGCAGGAGGACCTGGACGTGGTCCTGCACCTCGGCGACTACATCTACGAAGGTGACGGCCAGGGCCAGCTTGGCCGGGGACACCTGCCTGTATCGGAGATCTTCTCGCTCAGTGACTACCGGGTACGCCACGGCCAGTACAAGACGGACCCGGATCTGCAGGCCGCGCATGCGGCCTTCCCCTGGCTGGTCACGCTCGATGATCACGAGGTGGAGAACAACTGGGCCGGCAGTATCTCGCAGGAAGACAACGAGCCGGACCAGGATCCCGCCGTGTTCCTCGAGCGCAGGGCAGCGGCGTTCCAGGCGTTCTACGAGTTCCAGCCGCTACGTCTTGCCAACAAGCCGAACGGCCCGGATATGCAACTGTTCCGCCGCGCCAAATTCGGGAACCTCGCGGAGATCAACATGGTGGACACGCGGCAGTACCGGGACGATCAGGTCTGCGGCGGCGGCCGGGCCATCGACTGCGACGAGCGTCTGGACCCCACCCGCACCATGCTCGGGGAAACGCAGGAGCAGTGGCTTTTGGACGGCATGGAACGCTCAGACTCCACCTGGAACGTCATGGGCAACCAGGTCTTCTCCATGCAGGTGGACGCCACACCCGGACCTCAGGTGGGGCTCGGAATGGACACCTGGAACGGCTACGCCGCTGCCCGGCAACGCCTGTACGACGGCGTGCAGCAGCGCGGAGTCGACAACTTCGTCATCCTCACGGGAGACGCCCACCGGAGCGCCGCCGCGGACCTCAAGCTCAACTTCGATGACCAGTCATCCCCAACGATCGGCACCGAATTCCTCGGGACCTCCATCAGCTCGGGCGGGAACGGACGCGATATGGACGCGACCGGCCAGCAGTGGCTCGCAGAAAATCCGCACCTGAAATTCCATAACGCACAGCGCGGCTATGTGCGGTGCGAACTGACCCCCACCCAGTGGCGCACCGACTACAAGGTGGTGCCCTACGTGACGACGCCGGACGCACCCCTGACCACGAACGGAACCCTCTACGTCGAAGCAGGACGCCCGGGCATCGCCCAGGTGGAAAAGAACGCCTGACCCTCCCAACCAACCAATCCCGACAGTCTGGAACCCCATGAAGCTCCTTCACCTCACCGCTGTATGCGCTACCCTAGCCGCCTTCACCATCAGCGCCGCGCCGGTGGCAGCGGCACCCGCCCAGCCCACCGCCGTCGTACTCGGTGAACCGCAGGCCGCCGCCCACGCACACAACGACTACGAACATGATCGCCCGCTCTTCGACGCACTGGAACAGGGCTTCACCAGTGTGGAGGCCGACGTCTGGCTGGTCGACGGGGAGCTCCTCGTGGCCCATGATCTCGATGACGTCGAGCCCGGCGTCACCCTCGAGAGCCTGTACCTGGACCCGCTGACCGACCTCGTGAAGGGCCAGGGACGCAGCGTCTACCCGGGCTGGGACGGTGAATTCCAGCTGCTCATCGACATCAAGAGCGAGGGCGAAGCAACGTACGCCGCCATCGAGGAAGAACTCGCAGAACACCGGCCGATCCTGACCCGGTACAGTCACGGGTCAACCAAGCAGGGACCGGTGACTGCGGTGATCAGTGGAAACCGGCCTCTTGCGACCATGGAAGCGGCCACGCAGCGATTCGGGTTCTATGACGGTCGGGCCTCGGACCTCTCCTTGGGGATGCCCGCGGAACTCATGCCGCTCGTGAGCAATAACTGGACGCAGCTCTTCACCTGGCGCGGCGAAGGCCCCATGCCTGAGGAAGAACGCACCAAACTCCAGACCTACGTCGAAACAGCGCACGACGCCGGGTACCGCGTCCGCTTCTGGGCTACCCCGGACACCGAGGGCGCTGCCCGTGACGCCGTGTGGACCGAACTCGTCAACGCCGGCGTGGACCACATCAACACTGACGACCTGGCGGGTCTCGCCGACTTCCTGCGGCAGCAGTAACCCGACTCCGCACAGAAACTGCCCGTAGGTGCAAAACCGCCGCTTCGAATCGGCGATCCTGCACCTGCGGGCAGTTTCTGCGTCCGAGACCTGTCAGGAGGGGTCAGGAACCGGGGGGCCCACAACGCCCGGGACCAGCCAGAGCCGGACGCCGGGGCCGTCGCCGCGGAAGCTGACGGAACCCGCGCCCGAGCCCGCATCGGAACCCGCGACGAGCTCCCACTCCGCCGCGATACAGCCGGTACCCCATAGGTCCACGGCGCTATCGGGAGCCTCGACACCGACAGAGTCCAGGGGCAGGGTCACGTCATCGAACCCGGAACGGCACGCCACCACCAGCACCGACCCCGAAGCGTGCTCACGGATATAGGCCAGCACGTCGCCCTGCGCGTACAGCCACCGCAGTCCTCCGAAAGCAAGCGCCGGCACGTCGCGACGCAGACGTCCAAGGTGAGCCGCGGCGTCGTACAGGTCATGGTGTTCCCGGGAGAGCGAATCCCACGGCATCGGCGTCCTGGAATCCTCACCGTTGACGCCCTGCAGCCCGAACTCGTCACCGGCAAACAGGGTGGGAATCCCGGGCATCGAGAACAGAATGCCCAACCCGACCAGCTGCCCACCGGGAATCATCACCGTCGCAGCCCTCGCGGTGTCATGCGTATTCAGCGCAATCATGTTCTGCGTCCGCACCTGCCAGGGGAACGCGGCGGCAAACACGGAGTGCAGCTCAACGAACTGCTCGGCCGGAATGCGGTTCGGCCCGGGCAGGGGAGTACCGAAGAAGTTCACCCGGTCCGCAGCGGAACCTGCCAGCCACTGCCACAGCGGGCGCGTGAAGTTCGAGTACGTCATGGCCCCATGCCAGGTGTCGCCGCCGAAATCGAGCGCCGCATCGTTGGTGGACTCGGCCAGCAGCAGCGTGTCCGGATTGACGTCCCGCATGGTCGAACGCACGGCCGAGGCCACCGAACGGTTCAGGTCAACCGCACCGTGGCGCCCAGTCATGTTCGCGACGTCGATCCGCCAGCCGTCCAGATTGAACGGCGGCTGCAGGAACCGCGCGACGACGGACGAGGGCCCACCGATAAATCGTTCCCGGAGCGCGGGGGAGAGCCAGTTCAGCTTCGGCAGGCTCGGCACGCCGAACCAGGCCGCGTAGTCGGAGCCGTTTTCGGAGAAGTAGTAGAAGCCCGCTTCCTCGGAAGCAGGATCCAACGACGCCGCCTGGAACCACTCGTGCGCATCGCCCGTGTGGTTGGTGGTCAGGTCGCCGATCACCTTCAGGCCCCGGGCATGCGCAGCCTCCACCAGACGGATCAGCGCCTCATCGCCGCCGAGCAGGGGATCCACCGAGGTGAAGGTGGATGCGTCATACCGGTGGTTGGACCGCGCCGGGAAGAACGGCGTCAGGTAGACAACGGTGGCGCCCAGGGAGGAGATGTGATCGAGGCGCTCGGTGATTCCATCGAGGTCTCCGCCGTAGAACTGGTACGGGGTGTCCGCACCCGCCGGCTGGACCGGCGTATCCCAGGTGCACTCGACCGCCCACTCGGGCAGCGCACGGGATGCAGCCCGAGCGGACCGGGCGAACCGGTCGGGAAAGATCTGGTAGATCACGCCGCGCCGAGCCCATTCCGGTGCGGGCTCGTGGGTCACCAGCCGGAAGTCGTGGACATCGGCGGTGTCGCGGAAGAACAGTCCCTCCGCATTGAGCCACTGCCACGATGATCCCTCGGACGACCCATCGGACGAGGCTACCTCCAGCAGGAACCGGTACTGGGTCACCGGGTTGACGAGCTGAAGCGACGCCTCCCACCAGTCCCAGGCGCCGGCGCAAACCAAAGCCCCAGCACCCGAAACGGCACCCGAACCATCACCCGAAAAAAGCAACACAGCCTCGTCATAGTGCGGTTCCGCATCCCGCAGCGACCGGACAAAGACCCGCAGCACCGGACCGTAGGACTGCGGCACCCGCAGACGGACCGGCACCGGGGATCCCAGTGCGGGCGGGAAGGGCACATACAGCGCCGATCCGTCATGGTGCGGTTGGGCGAACATCAGCCCTTGACGGACCCGGAGATGAGACCGCTGGTGATGTACTTCTGCAGGAACAGGAACAGCGCCATCACGGGCAGCGCAGCCAGCACCGCACCGGCCGCAAATACGCCCCAGTTCTCCGCACGCTGCGTCGCCACGTACGAGTACAGGCCAACGGCGAGGGTCTGCGCATCCGGATCCGTCAGTACCACCGACGCGATGATGAAGTCGCTGGTGATGCCGATGAAGGACAGCAGGCCCACCACCGCGAGGATCGGGGTGACCAGCCGCAGGATGATAGTGAAGAAGATCTGGGCGTGGCTGGCACCGTCAATCCGTGCAGCCTCATCCAGTGACTTCGGCACCGTGTTGAAGAACCCGTACATCAGATACGTATTCACGCCGAGCGCGCCGCCGAGGTACACCATGATGAGTCCCAGCTGGCTGCCGAGACCAAGCCAGGGAACGACGTCGGAAATCCCGCTGAGCAGCAGGAAGATCGCCACAATGCCCAGCAGCTGCGGAAACAACTGGACAAGCATTAGGCTGAGCAGGCCAAGCCGGCGTCCGGTGAAGCGCATCCGGGAAAAGGCGTACGCGGCCAGCGCACCGAGGAGCACGCTCGCAACTGAGGTGACAATGCCGATGAACAGCGTATTCACGAACCAGCGGCCAAAGGGCCGGGTGGGGTCGGAGAACAGTGCCTGGAAGTTGCCGAAGCTGCTGTCGAAGTCGCTGAAAAGCGCGTTGCTTCCCGCCAGTGTGGAGGACGAGCTGAGCGCTGCGGACAGCACATACAGCAGCGGGAAGATCGCGAACAGGGCCATGACAACCCCGACGGCGTGGCGCCACCCCTTGTCCCGGAGCCAGAAGCCGAAGCTGCGCCGCGGCTGGCCGGTGCTTTCAGGGCTGCGCCGCGTTTCTTTGACGATGGTGGCAGTCATTAGTGCACTTCCTCGAGGGACTTGGTCTGCCGGAAGCTGACCGCGGAGATGATGGCAACGATGATGAAGATGAGGATGGCCAGGGCGCTCGCCAGACCGTAATCGCGGCCCGCGCCACCTCCGAACGCCACCTTGTAGACCAGGGTGATCAGGATGTCGGTGGCACCGATGTTCATGGTGCTGCCCTCGATCCGCGGCCCGCCGCCGGTCAGCATGAAGATCACGTTGAAGTTGTTGAAGTTGAACGCGAACGTTGAGATCAGCAGCGGCGCCACGGAGACCAGCAGCAGCGGCAGCTTGATGGCTCCGAAGATGCGCCAGGAGCTTGCACCGTCCATCCGGGCGGCCTCGTCCACATCCTCGGGCAGCGACTGCAGGGCGCCGGTGCACACCAGGAACATGTACGGGAATCCCAGCCAGAGGTTCACCAGCAGCACGCTGATCTTGGCGATCACCGGGTCGGTCAGCCAGGGGATGGACGCACCGCCCAGCAGCACCTCGTTGATGAAACCGAACTCGGGGTTCATCAGGCCGGACCACACCAGACCGGAAAGGAACACCGGGAAGGCGTAGGGGAGGATCATGAGCACGCGGTAGATGCGCTTGCCCTTCAGATCCTGCCGGTTGAACGTGATGGCCAGGAAGAGCCCGAGCGCAAAGGTGGTGGCAACCGAGGCCACTGCAAAGGTGAAGGTCCACAGCGCAACCTGCAGCAGCGGTCCACGCAGGCCTTCGTCGGTGAAGGCGCGGGCAAAGTTGGCGAATCCGACGTCGATCTTCCAGCCCGGATTGATGGCCTGACCGTTTTCATCGACGTAGTTTCCGCCTCCGCCGTCGACGTAGGTCATGCCCGTTTCGATGTTGGTGAAGGTGTCGGTCTCCTCGTCGTACGTCATGGTCGGCGCAAAGATGTAGGCGTTGCTGCCGTCCGCGGTCTGGAGGGAGCCGGCTCCCGGATCATCCTCGTCGAACGGGATGACCTGTCCAAGAACCTTGTCCTGGTTGGCCAGGATCTGGCCGAGGTCGAGGGTGTTGTAGCCTTCGACGCCGATGGCTTTGCCGGTGGAATCGCGCTCGGCGTCGGGCACCTCGGTCAGTGAGGTTTCATTGTTGCCCAGGAACGCATCGCCCTCGGGATCGGTGAACAGCAGCGAGACTTCGCCGTTCTGCTCCAGCACCGCAACGCGGTACGCAGGCGAATCCGGGACGCGCTGCTGCGCCGTGAGCTGGATCGCGGCGATGGCGTCTTCCTTGGTGCTGTTGTGCCCGTCCCCGTAATTGGTGAAGGCCACATAGCCGGTGAATACCACCACAAAGATCTGGAAAACGATCAGGAAGAACACACCGGGCGCCAGGTACTTCGCAGGAAGCCCGCCGCGGCGCAGGTAGATCCAGTTGATGAGTACGGTGACCGCAGCAGATACGACGAACAGCGCCCATTTCTCCTGCATGAACAGGATGATCAGGACATAGACCGCGAAGGCGTCGACAAGACCGAGCAGCGCAATCTTGATGAGAATTCCGGTGAGCGAGTCAGGTCCGCGGAGCGTCCGCGGGCGGGAATGGGGCCCCGGCGTCAGCGGCGCGGGCTTGGTGTCCAGTGCATTCATCGTGGCAGCAGGCTTTCGGGATGGGAACGAGAGGGTGGTGCTGGTAAAGGGTGGTACTTGCAGCAGGGGCCGGTCCGTCAGATGCGGACCGGCCCGTGCCGGGGTCCGTCGGTAAGGCTGACGGTGTTACTGGCCGATCTTCGCTTCGACGTTGCTGACCATGGTCTTCCACGCCTCTTCGGGATCACCCTGGCCCTTGATCAGCGCCAGTTCGGTGCCGCCCCAGTCCGCCCAGACAGCGTCCATCTCGGGAAGCGCCGGCATCGGAACGCCGTTCTGGCCGTTCTTGCCGAAGGCCTCGACGATGGGATCGGAAGCGGCCTTCTCGAAGGAGGCCTTCAGTGCCGGCGGACGTCCGCCGGCCGCGAACATCGCGTCCTGGACCTCTTCAGTGGTCAGGTAGTTGACTGCGAACTCGTTCGCAGCCAGGGAATTCTGGCTCTTGGAGCTGATGAAGAAGCCGTTGACGCCGATGAAGGCCTGCGCGGGCTGGTCGCCTGCAGTGGGCAGGGGATCGACGGCGATGTTGATGCCGGCTTTCTGGATGTCGGGAACGTTCCACGGTCCGGTCAGGAAGTAGGGGGAGTTGCCCTCGATGAACTGCTGCTTGGCAATGTCACCGGTGATGTTGGAGTTCAGGATCTTCTCTCCCGACTCGCCCCATTCCTTGAGCTTCTTGGCGAACTCAACGCCGCCCTCGTTGCCGAGCTCCAGCTTGGAGGCGTCGTAGCCGCCGTCAGGTCCGGTGCCGAAAACGGGTGCACCCATGGAGGTCTGCAGCGGGTACAGGTGGTAGGGGTCGCCTTGCTTGGGGTCCAGGCCAATCAGTACCGGGTACTCGGCTTCGCCGTCAGCGACAACCTGCTTGCCGTTGGCGATGACCTCGTCGAAAGTCTCAACCGGATCGGCGACCATGTCAGTGTTGCGGACCAGTCCGATGTTCTCGATGGCGAACGGGACACCGTAGGTGGCGCCCTCGTAAGTCATCGCCTTGATGGAGGATTCAGCGAATTCATCGGCCTTGTCACCCAGTTCGATCGGCGCGACGACGCCGTTCTGCACCAGCTGACCCAACCAGTCATGCGCGCCGACAATCATGTCGGGGCCTTCGCCGGTGGGTACGGCGGTGATGAAGTCCTCGCGGACGGTTTCCTTGCCGACCAGCTCCACGGTGATGCCGGTGTCTTCCTTGAACTTCGCCGCGATGTCCTCAAGGACAGCGACGCGCGGGGTATCCACCCACACTGTGATGGTTGACGAGCCGCCCTCGGCAAGATCCTGGGGCGCCTCGGACGCGCCGGCGTCGGGAGCTGCACTGCCGCCTCCGCAGGCGCTGAGAAGAAGTGCGGCGCTGGATGCCAGGCCGATGGCAAAGGTGCGGCGGGATGTGGACGCCGCCGCGGTGGAAATCACCTTCATTGGTGTACCTTTCTGGGCACGGTAGACAGGGCTGCTCTTTCGGGGAGTTAGCCGAGGAATTGCCCACTCGCAGATAGTGAGTGAAGCACGTCACAAGTGTAAGCGCTTCCATTCTGAGATGTCCACCCCGGTTTTCGGTCCGCGCGGCGATGCTCCGGTTTTCGGTGAAAACCCGCGGAACGGCGCGGAGCACGGACCCTCTCGGACAAATGGTGAAGTGAAAGCGCTTCCAATTCCGACCGCTATGCCCGTACACTTTTCCGCATGTCGCTTTCTCCCTCCCCCGTTCTGCCTGCCTCCGGCCCTGCCCTGCAGACTCTCGACCTCACGCTGATCCACCCTCAGGACTCTGATGCGCGCTGGTGGCGGTCCTCGGTGATCTACCAGGTCTACCCCCGCTCCTTCCGTGACCTGAGCGGCGACGGGATCGGTGATCTCAGCGGGATCACCGCCGAACTGCACCAGCTCGCGGAACTCGACATCGACGCCGTCTGGCTTTCGCCCTTCTACACCTCACCGCAGAAGGACGGCGGCTACGATGTCAGCGACTACTGCGACGTCGACCCCATCTTCGGCAATCTCGAGGACTTCGATGCCCTCGTCGCCCGCGCGGACGAGCTCGGCATTCGGGTCATCATCGACCTGGTACCGAACCACTGCTCAAACGAGCACCCGCTCTTCCAGGCGGCCCTCGCGTCCGACGCCGGCAGCCCGGAACGCGAAATGTTCATCTTCCGGGACGGTACCGGGGAGGACGGGAACTTCCCGCCGAACAACTGGCAGTCCCACTTCGGCGGTTCCGCCTGGACCCGCACCCAGAACGCCGACGGCACGCCCGGCCAGTGGTACCTCCACCTCTTCGACTCCTCGCAGCCGGACTTCAACTGGGACAACACCTCCGTCCGGGACGAGTTTGAGCGAATTCTTCGGTTCTGGCTCGATCGCGGCGTGAGCGGCTTCCGCGTGGACGTCGCCCACGCGCTCGTGAAGGCCGCGGGCCTCCCGGACTGGGGCGGCCGGGCTGACGGAATCAGCACCCCCGGCTTCCCGGGCGCGGACGCCCCCATGTTCGGCCAGGAAGAGGTCCATGCCATCTTCCGCAGCTGGCGCGCCATTCTTGACACGTACGACGGCGACCGCGTCCTCTGCGCGGAAGCTTCCATTGACCCCCTGCCGCGCCTGGCTGACTGGGTTCGTCCCGATGAGATGCACCAGACCTTCAACTTCGCCTACCTGGGGGCGCCCTGGGACGCTTCCGGCCTGCGCAGGGTCATCACCGACTCGCTCTCGGCCTTCGACGCGGTCTCCGCGCCGACCACCTGGGTACTCTCCAACCACGACGTCGTCCGGCACACCTCACGGCTGGGACTCTCGGAGCCGGTCCGTGGCGGCGACGGGATCGGCGCTGCCGACCCGCAGCCCGACACCGCGGTGGGTCTCTCCCGCGCCCGCGCCGCATCCCTGACCATGCTGGCCCTGCCCGGCGGCGTCTACCTGTACCAGGGCGAGGAACTCGGGCTGCCCGACCACACCCGGATGGCAGCCGCTCACCGCCAGGACCCGTCCTTCCTGCGTACCGGCGGCGAACGCCTGGGCCGCGACGGATGCCGTGTCCCCCTTCCCTGGAACGCCAACGCTGAAGGCGCCTTCGGCTTCAGCACCACCGGACAGTCCTGGCTTCCGCAGCCCGAGGACTGGGCTGAGCTCTCCCGCGAGGCGCAGGTCAGCGACAGCAACTCGACCCTGAACCTGTACCGCACCGCCCTCCGCATGCGCCGGGAACGTGCACTCGGCTCCGGCTCCCTTTCCTGGGCGGGAGGCTTCCCCGAGGACGACGTCGTAGCTTTCCTCAACGGGGACACCCTCGTGGTGCTGAACATGGGCAGGGATGCGGTGCAGCTTCCGCCGCTTGGTATCGTCGTAGCGAGTGAAGGCGGCGCGGGAGCGGACGGCAGGCTTGACAGCAATCACGCGGTCTGGCTTGACCTGTCCACGGAGCGCAGCGCTTCAGTCCAGGACTGAATCGCGGGCGGTACACCCGCGGCGGTGCACATTTAAAATCGAGTGAGGGGGCGGCGTGGCCAGTATCAAGGACGTCGCCGCACGGGCAGGGGTTTCCACTGCCACCGTCTCGCGTGCGCTCAGCGGGAACGGCCATGTCTCGGAAAAGTCGCGTCAGCGGGTGCTCGCCGCCGCCGAGGCGCTGGGCTTTGTGATGTCCTACTCGGCTTCCAGCCTTGCCTCCGGGAGGCACCGGAATGTCGGCGTCGTGGTCCCGACTGTGGCGCGCTGGTACTACTCGGAAGTGATCGAGGGTGCCTCCAACGCGCTGCTGGAGGCGGGTTACGACTTCACGCTGTACAACACCGGGAGTATCCCCACCTACCAGCAGAGTGTGCTGAAGGACTTCCTGCTGCGGCAGCGGCTCGACGCCGTGATCGTGGTGTCCATGGAGCTGGACGCGGATGAGATCGCACAGCTCCTGTCGATCAAGCGGCCCGTCGTGGGTATCGGCGGGCCGCTGCCCGGTGTGCCCTCGATGGGGATCAACGGATTCGACCTCGCGTCACTGGCAACCGAGCACCTCCTCGCCCTCGGGCACACCAGGATCGCCCACATCAGCGGAACCCAACAGCAGGAAGTGCGGGACTTCAGGGTCACCGGGACACGGCGTGAGGGTTACGAGGACGCCATGCGCCGCGCCGGCCTGACCGTGCCTTCCGGTTACATCTGCGACGGCGACTTCACCATTCCGGGCGGCTACCGGCAAGCCAAGCAGTTGCTGTCCAATCCCCGTGCCCGGCCGACGGCGTTCTTCTGCGCGTCGGATGAAATGGCGATCGGCGCCATACTGGCGGCACGGGACCTGGGCCTGCAGGTCCCCGGGGACGTATCGGTGATCGGCATCGACGGACACGAGCTCGGTGAGCTGTTCGGGCTGACCACCATTGAGCAGCACCCCCGCAGGCAGGGTGAGCGGGCGGTGCAGCTCCTGCTGCAGGCACTCAAGTCGCAGGACCCAACGTTCCACGGTGAGAACGAGCTGGTGTCCACCAACCTCCGGGTCCGTTCCAGTACGGCGGTGCCGCAGTCGGGTTCAGCCCTCGCCTCGGGTTATCCGTCGCCGGGTTCCACGGGCGGGAGTTCATCGGAGTAGGGCGCACGCGGTCCCTTCCCGTCGGGCAGGAGCTCGTTGGTGGCCATGGCCAGCAGATCCCGCTCCAGCCTGGGTAGGGAGAGCAACCCCTGCAGGTATGCGTCCACCTCGTATTCACCGGCGGAACCACCGATGCTGAAGTAGCGTAGCCACAGCTCCCCGGTGGTGATGTCGCCGGTCTTCAGCGCTGCCTTCAATCGCTGCCGCTGCTCGGGTTCGTAGCTTTCGAATGCCACGGCGGACCTCAGTGCCCGCCGGCCGCAGTTCCGGCCACAAGGTCAGCGCAGACATCCACAAGCGATTTCTGCTGGGTGCGGGCCATGGTCATGAGTTCCGACAGCGCCTGCTCCGCGGTGCCGCTTCCCCGGGCGAGGAGGATCCCGCACGCCCGGTTGACCAGGTCGCGGCTGTAGAGCGCTGCCTGGAGGCTCGCGCTGATCTGGTTGACGGTTTCGGTGCCCTGGATATGGGACAGGAGGGTGGCGGCAGGAGCGGCAAACTCCTCGAGCAGGCGGGCGTCGTCGTCGTCATAAACGTTCGGCGTATCGGCATAGACCTTGATTGCCCCCAGCACCTGCTGGCCGGCGACCAGCGGTACACTCAGCACCGAACGGATAGGCAGAGCCGATACTGCGGCGCTCCATTCCGGCCAGCGCTCGTGAGTGGCGACATCAGCAACGACGACGGGCACTTCTGCTGCCCAGGCGGTGAGGCAGGGGCCCTGCCCCAACTCGTACTGCAACCGGTCGGCCTCGGCAACCACCTCATCAGTGAACCCGGTGCTGGTCCTGTGACCCCGCGCATCGATCAGGCTTACCCCGGCCCCGATTGATCCCGGAATAGCGTGCCTGATTCCCTGGGCGAGATGAAGGACGGCGTCATTCACCTTCTCCTCGGTCAGCAGCAGGCCCATGATCCGGCCGACTGCCGCGGACAGTTCGTCCAGCGGGGCTTTCCTGTTCATGATGTGCCTTCAACGTATCGGGAGTCAGCTGACGCCCATCCAGTGGAAGCGCGGGCCGTGTTCGCTCTTACAGCGTAGGCTTTTGCGACTCGTTCAACCACCCGGGCAGCTGCCACAACTATTCCTGGAAGCTCGACCCCTGTCCGCTGTCGCCCCCGACCTGGTCGACAATGTTCTCAGCCAGGACACGCAGTTTGACGTTGCGATGGCTGCTGGCGTCCACGAGAACCTGGAATGCCTTGTCACGCGTGCACCGGTTCTCAGCCATGATCACCCCTACCGCGGTGGCAATGATGGTCCTGGATTCCAGTGCGGCGGTGAGGTCATCCCGCAGCTCACTCAGCTGGGCGATTTTGAGTGCGAGGTGGAGCGCTCTCGATGCTTCGCCCGCTACGCCTTCTGCCGCGGCGATGCTCTCCTCGGAAAACCCCAGGACACGGGATGAATAGAGGTTCAGGACGGCTTGTCCGGTGCTCTTGACGTCCATGGGAACCGCCAGGATGGACACGACGCCGTTTGCTGCTGTTGCGCGGAGGTACCGCGGCCACCTGTTGTCGGAGTAAACATCGGGGACCAGAATTTTGGTTCCCTCACGGAGTGCCGTGAGACAGGGGCCGTCGCCGTAGCTGTTCTGCAGCTCATCGAGTGTGCGGGCACGGGGATCGCTGCTCGCCACCGTTACAGGCCTCTTGCGCCGGATCACGGTCACGCCACAGGAGACCTCGTTGTCCGGGGTGGACAGCCGTTCGGCGGCTGCCCGGGACATTTCACCCAGAAATTCCCGGACTTCAGCACTGCCGGACAGGAGGTCGTCCAATTGCACCAGGATGTCGGGGTGCTCTACGCCGCCAGCATGGGAATGGCGGTTCTGGGTATCCATCTCACTCTCCCTTTCTTCCGTGGCTGTCTTTCCATCGTCGCCCGGATGTCATCCTCGGCGAAACCCCAGCGCTCTTTCGCGCTGGAGAGTTACCCGGTCTCGGCCGCACGGCTGACCACTGTGGTCGCCGCCGATTTCCTGAGGAGTTCATCTGCCACGTCCTGGATTTTGGTGTCGTGATGCCGGGACGCCACCTGCAGCAGCGTCATTGCGGCTTCCCGGCTCAGATGGTTCTGGACCATCACCAGCGCGACGGCGGCATCCACTACCGCCCGTGACTTCATGACCGCGCGCAGGTCATCGGGATAGTGGTCGGCCGGGTGAACGCGCAGGGCCAGCCTGAGAATTTTCGAAAGTGAAACCGCGTGCTTCTCGATGGACGCAACCATGTTCGGCGTGAAAACAGTGGTGTCATTGGCGTAGCAGTTGAGTGCTGCCTTCGCTGTACTGTCCGTGGGGATGGGCACTGCGAGGACTGACCGGATTCCTTCATTCGAGATGGCTTCCGCATACCGGTGCCAGCGTTGGTTCCCGCCGAGGTCCGGAATCAGGACAGTATGTTGCCCGCGTAGAGCAGTGAGGCAGGGGCCGTCGTCGAACGCGTACTGCTGTTCATCCAGCCGCCGGGCTGTGGTGCTGCTGCTTGCCACGGTAGTTGGGCCACCGTCACGTTCGACGGTGATGGCGCAGTGGACGGAACCGTCCGTGCTGAACAGGGTGGCCGAGATGGTGCTGAGGCCCAGCAGGAACTCAGTGAAGCCGGGGCTCTTCAGGAGCAGATCCTGCAATTGCTCAGGTCCGGGTGCTGGATCGTTGGCGGCCAAGACGGCCTCGATTCTGTACAACGTCAGAGCAACGGACCCCGACTGACGGCCGTGTACTCGCTCCGCACGCGGCCCGTGGTGGAAACCTGGAGTATCTCTGCCGAGCAGCTTCCTGTTATCGAGCCTACGCCCGATCGTTCGCCCTGCGCCGGTTTCACCGGTACCAATCCGACTATCAATACACAACAGGGTGGTAGCCGGCACGCGGCTACCACCCTGTTGGGAGGGAAAACTATTCAGCGCGGGTGTTCTGCGTGGCGAGAGTGTCCCAGAAGGAGGTATCCGCCGAGTTGATCGAACCGTCTGCGATCGCCCGTACAGACGCATCAAGGGTGGTGATGGTCTGCTTGATCAGGTAGCCGTTGCTCTTCTGGCCGAGCACAGCGCCGTCATTGAAGTGATCGGACATGCCGCGCATTTCGAAGAGCAGGGTGGAGATCCCGTATTCGACGGCGATGCCGTTGCGGCTGATCGTTTCAGCTGAACCGCCGTTGTACTTGCCGAGGTGGCCCCACCCGGTGGAGTCCACGGCGCCGAACACCACTGCCCCGAGCCGCTTGGACCCTTCCAGCACGGCCGGATCCACGTTCGGGGTGGTGGGGTGCAGGATGGAGCCGGAAACCAGCTCGCCGTCGCGCTCGCTGCTGGTGCCCTGGTGGTGGAGGTCGATCATGTAGTCGATGCCGTATTTCGCCATGACGTTGGTGTGCAGTGCCCGCGTCTCGGGCTGGATCTTGCTGACATGGTCCCGGTTCAGGTCCACCCCAAGGGCGTTGTAGCGGGTGAGGTGGCGGTCGCCGCTCGCGATGTAGTCATCGAGCGGGAAATCGACATCTCCCATGGCGCCGTCCGGGTTGAGCATCGGCACAATGAGGACGTTGACGCCGGCGAGCACGTCACCGGTCTTGCCGGTGCCGAGGTGTTTGATGAACTCGAGCGCGCCCTCGGTGGTGAGCTGCTCGTTTCCGTGCTGCTGGGTCAGGAAGAGGATGGTCGGATTGTCCGGGTTGGACATGTACTTTGCGAGGTAAAGATCCCGGCCCTTGACGGACTGACCAATCACCTCGAGCTCCATGGTTTCCTGCTTTGCGTCCTGCGTCTTCAGGTAGCTCGCCAGCTCGTCATACGTGCGGAGGATGGACGTGTTGATTGTTTCGTTGCCGTTGTAGTTGGGCCCTTCACCTACCGCGACGGCGGGGCCGGCAACGGAGGAGATGGTGAGCGCGCCGGCCAGAACGGCGGCTGCGAGAGTTTTCTTCACGGGTGGATCTTTCCTTTCAGAGCGGTCAATCACAGGAGGGAATGCGAGGGAGAATCAGAAGGAGACCGGGATGGTTCCTGCGTAATCGGTGCTGTAGCCGGTGACGGGAGCGTGCGGGATCTCCTCCCAGACGCTCGGGTCAACCTGCTGCACCTCATCCGTTGCCAGACCGGACAGGAGGGTCCTCATGGCGAGGACGTTCTGCTGGATGCTCTTGCCGCGTGCCTTCTGGCCCAGCGAACCGTCGCTGGTGTTGCCTGAGGTTTCGAAGAACACCACCGGGTTCGAGTGGCCGGTGGGATTCATGCCCTGGTAGTCCAGGCCCAGCATCATGGCGGACACCACGCCACCCTTGATATCGATCTCCAGCGATCCGCCCACCTGGTAACGGTCCATGGTGATGTAGCCGTACTTCGACAGTTCCTGGAAAACGTAGCCGTGCATCTGGCGGGTCAGGACGTCATACGCGCCGTCCTCCAGCGTCGGGAGGGTGGGGCCGTCCGGGGCGAGGGAGATGCCGAGGGAGAGCGTGACGTCGTCGCCGGTTCCGTATTGCTTCTTCAGACCCTGGTGGTGGATATCCATCCCGAAGTCGGGCTTGATCATGGTCCAGTACTCGTAGAACGCAAGCGATTCATCGGCCTGGAACTTGTCGGCGACCCAGTCCCGGTTGAGGTCGATCCGCTGCTGCTGACCGGCACTGTTCAGGAGCGGTTCGCCGGTGGCGTCGTCATACAGGACCGTCTGGCGGATGTTCATCTCGCTGCCGTCGGGGTTGTACATCGGGATGAAGTGGATGGTGAACGCGTCGCGGATCTGCTGGTACTCGGCGGAGCCGTTGGTGCCCAGGTCCTTGAGGAGCGTGAGGATCGATTCGGCGCCGTAGGGCTCATTGCCGTGGATGCGTCCCTGTACCCAGACGTCCTCGGGGCCGTTGCCGACGGTTGCGACGTAGAGATCGCGGCCCTGCTCGCTCTTGTTGACCGCGGTGCCCGCTTCCTCAAGGGTGAAGACATCCACGGGGTACCGGCTGGTGGCTTCCAGCCTGGTCAGTTCCGCGATTGTGTCGTCATACGTGAGAATGCTGGCGGTGTTGGTGTTTCCCTCGGTGGAGGGGAAGTTTGCGGCGGCGGGCGGGCCGGCAAGCACGGGCGCGGCCAGGGCGGCGGTGCTCAGGAGCGCGAGTTTGGCATAGAACGGGAAGGGCTTTCCCATGGTCGTGAACCTCCGGGGTCTCAGAAAGAGGGGGTATCACGACGTTAGTTGGGGCAAGCAACTGATAGAACAATCTGGTCTGAAATGAAGCCAATATCGCTCCGGCATCTTGACGGAACGGTTCGCGCACTTTAATGCGACGCTTACCTGCTGCGCCCTCCCGTCCAGGGGCAGCTCCTTTTCCTCGGGTGCGGTACTCCGGTTACGGTGCGGTAACCAGCGCGGGATCAGGCTCGCGCGCAGGCTCAGTGCCTATGACACCCGCTGCAGTGGACGTTGATGCGGAAGCGGAAGCCGATGCCGATGCCGATGCGCACAGTTCTGAAGCCTTGACGGGTTCACCGGTCACCGGGTCAAGGACCGGCTCACCGGTGACCGGGTCCACCACAATGGCCTCCGGGTCAACCGCGGGATCGCAGGCTTCCAGCGGGTCAGTGACCGAGATGGTGGGTACCGGGGCCGGAACGGCGGGGTCTGGGTCCGGAACAATCGGGTCGGGAGTGGGAACGGGGTCAGCAACGCTCGGGGCCGGTGTCGGATCGGGCACCACCACCTCGGGTGCAGGTTCCGGCGCCGTCACCACGGGCGGAGGCGCGGGCTCGTTGACCGGCGGCGTGGGCGTATTGTCGGTGACCGGTGGCGTCGGCGTGGGATCCGCTACCGGCGGTGCCGGTGCCGGATCGGTGGCTGTCGACGCCGGCGGAGTCGGAGTTGAAGGGGCGGAATCCGCGCCACCGGAAGCCTTTGGCGGCGTAGGAGTGGTTGTCGGAGTGGAGGAGCTGGTTCCGGGAGCCGACGTCTTGGGTGTGGGGGACGTGGTGGTGGACTTCGTTCCGGAGGGCGAGGGGGACGGCGTGGCGGCCACGGAGATGGATGACGACGGCTTGCCCGAGGTTGTCGACCGGTTTCCGCCGGCGGTAGTGGTCCGCGTGGATGACCGGGGGCCCTGGGCGGCCATGTCCGCGTCGACACGTGAAGGTGACTTCACGGCCACCGGGTGGATGGCTTCGGCCGAAGCCAGGTAGGCGACCCAGGCAGTGTTGCCGTCTTTGCCGCCACCTGTCCCGGGGGTGTAGTTCACCAGGGCCGGCATGTCGGCCGGGCCGCTGTTCTCCACCGGAATCAGCTTCCACGCTGACGGGTCGGTGTGCTCACCGTCGAGAATGGTCTCGAAGTGCAGGTGGCATCCCGTGGACAGTCCGGAGGTGCCGATGGTGGCAATGACCTGACCCGCCCCGACGCGGTCGCCGGTCTTCACTGCGATGCCCTCGAGGTGGTTGTAGGTGGTGACCAGGCCGTTGCCGTGGTCGAGCTCAACGCGGTTTCCGCCTCCCCAGGGGTGCCAGCCGACGGCGCGCACAACACCGGCGTCGGCCGAGAAGACACGGGTGCCGCAGGGTGCCGCGAAATCCTGCCCGGAGTGGAACTCGTCATGCTCACCCGTGATGGGGCTGGTACGCAGACCGAAGGGAGAACTCGGCGAGAGGAACTGCAAGGGCGAGATGAGCATGCCTTTGCCGGGGCGCTCCATGCCGCCGGTAAGCCCGGCAATGCCGGCGGTGCTCTGTCCCGTTGACCTGTCTGACCCGGCCGGGCCGGGGAGGTCGCGACCAGGAACGAGGGAGTCGGTTGTGCCGAACGGGAACGTTTGCGACGGCTGTCCGAGTACCTGCGCACCGACATATCCGGTATGCGGGAGTCCTGCCTCCATTGACAGAGCACTAGCCTGCGCGAGGAGCGTGCCGCTGGAGCTATCCAGGCCTGAGGTGACCGCGCCGGTGACGCCCACGCCGGAGGTCAGGGGGGTGGATCCGGGATGGCCGAAGGAGTAGATTACGGCCAGCGCAAGACACACGCTCATGCCGGACCGAACTGCACGCGGCCGGTCCTTCACAGCGCGGCGGCGGCCGGATACCGGCTTCACATCACTCACAGGTCACTCCCCATTTGTTTCCCCTATCGAAGGTGGTCACAGGACCCCAACCCAAGGGAAGGAACTCGAATAATCAGCCTTCGCTAGGTGCCCGCGAGGGGCACGTCATTGCTGTAGCTGGCACTCAGCCTACGTGGCTGATTGCCATGGAAACAGAGTCCTCTCACTCTCTTGTGGAAACCTTGAGTGATTCCAGACCTGCCTGGAGAAACAGCGGAAAATCCGTGCCCATTACTGCGGCGCGATGACCTGCCACGCATCACATTCCACTTCCCAGCGGCGGTGGGTGAAGGGGCCCAGAAGTTCGCCGTCATTGCTGATCCGGAAGCCGCGGCCGTCCACCGCCTTGACCTCCACGGTCCGTCCGCGGCCGATCCGCACGTCACTGCGGCGCGCATGGTCACCGTCCTTGAGCCCGAGGGCATACCCCACCCGCGCTGCCCTGCCCACCGATTCCCACAGCACGACGTCGACAAGCCCGTCATGCGGGTTGGCGTCCGGTATGAGGCGCGCACCTCCGCCAACGGTGCCGCCGAGGCCGAGCGCCGCCATCAGCAACGGTCTGGAACCGTCATGGAGAAGCTCACCATCCACCCGGACGGTGAGGTTGAGTCCGGGAGAACTGATGCCGGCCGCGAGGGCGCCCAGCGGATAGCCCAGCTTTCCTGCCTTCACCTTCCGCAGCTGCTTCTTCACCTCGGCACCCTTGTCAGCGGCATCCGCGCCGATTCCCATGTGAACGGCGTTGACGGCGACGCGGTCCCCGCTCAGCAGCAGCTCCATGGACCGCGGCCGGCCGGACAGCACACATTCCGCGGCCTGCAGCGGCTCGAGCGGAATCTCCAGCGACCTGGCCAGGTCATTTCCGGTGCCGACGGGAATGATGCCGATCGGTCCCACCGAGCCGAGGGTCCCTGCCTGATGGAGGCACTGGATTGCCGCGTGGATGGACCCGTCACCGCCGAGCAGTATCAGCTGCCGTCCGTCGAGGCTTCCCAGAGTGGCGTCCAGGGCGTCAAGGTCCTCGGTGCGGGCAAGATCGAAGGATGTACGGCGCCTGGCCGCCGCCGAGGCAAGGAAGGAGGCGACGGCGTCAACACTGCGCCGGTTCGCTGTTCCGGCGGACGCATTGACGACCGCCAGTATGCCCTGATGATGCACAGGTGCTCTCGTCTGCCGGAGGAATGGGACAACTGGGCCCCACAATAGTACGTCCGCTCAGACAACCGCGAGGGGCGCCGTCATACCGTCCGTGACGCGGAGCAGATCAGCCGGTGCCAGCTCAATTTCAAGGCCCCTCCGCCCACCGGAGACCAGGATGGTCGCAAAGGCCAGGGCGGACTCATCAAGCATCAGCGGGCTGCGGTGCCGCTGCCCGAGCGGAGAGATGCCGCCCAGAACGTAACCGGTCCGGCGCTCCGCGGCGGCGCGGTCGGCCAGCGTCACCCGCTTGCTTCCGCAGGCGGCGCCCATCGCCTTCAGATTCAGTGACCGGTTGACGGGTACGACGGCGACGGCCAGGTGGGTGCCGGCGTCGACCATCAGTGTCTTGAAGACTCGTGCGGGATCCGCGGCCAGCTTTTCCGCGGCTTCGGCTCCGTAGGACCCGGCTGCGGGATCATGCACATAGCTGAGGGTGCGGAAGGGAATCCCGAGCTGTGTCAGCAGAACCGTGGCGGGAGTCCCGGTCGAGGCCTCACGCTTTCCCATCCGGCCCAGTATCCCATCCGTGCCTCCCCGCCGCCACGAAGAGCACTTGCCCCGAGTATCTTTAGGCAGGACCAACCTGGTGAGAGGCAACTGACGTGCTCAAACTTTTTGAGGGACCGAGCATCATCTATACGGTTCTCGGCATCATCGTTTTCGCGGCAGCCCTCCTGCCGCGCCTGCTGCGGCGGG
>NZ_KI914585.1:11162-28356 GCF_000520475.1 Arthrobacter sp. 35/47 | reverse complement strand
CCGCGCCTGCTGCGGCGGGCGCCCGTTTCCATGCCCATGGTGTTCCTTTCCACGGGAATTGTCGCGTTCGCCCTGATCGAGTACCTACCGGATCCGGACCCGGTGAAGTACGACGTCGTCACCACGCACCTCACCGAGGTCTGCGTGATCATCTCGCTCATGGGTGCGGGCCTGGCGCTCGACCGGCCGCTCGGCTGGCGCTCGTGGTCCACCACCTGGCGGCTGCTGGGGATCGTGATGCCGCTCTGCATCCTGGTGTTCACCATCATGGGCTACGTCTTCCTCGGCCTCGGGCTGGCGAGCGCCGTCCTGGTTGCCGCGGCACTGGCCCCCACCGACCCGGTCCTCGCCTCGGAAGTCCAGGTCGGTGAACCGGCCGACGGCGAGGAGGGCTTTGACCGTGAGGACGAGGTCCGCTTCGGGCTGACGAGCGAGGCCGGCCTCAACGACGGGCTCGCGTTCCCGTTTGTCTACCTCGCCATCACCATGAGCCTCCTCGGCACCACGCCGGTCTGGTTCCCGCAGTGGTTTGCGGTGGACGTCCTGTGGCGGATCGGCTTCGGGGTGCTGATCGGCTACGGCACGGGCAGGCTGCTGGGCCGGCTCTTCTTCTCGTCGAGGAAGGACTCCTTCCGGTTCTCGAACCACTCGGAAGGGTTCGTTGCCCTGGCAGCGACGTTCCTGGCCTACGGACTGGCCGAGACCTTCGAAGGCTATGGCTTCATCGCCGTCTTTGTCTGTGCGATCACCGTCCGGAACGAGGAACGCGACCACGGCTACCACCGCATCCTGCACAGTTACGTTGAACAGCTCGAACGGCTGCTCTCGGTGGTCATCCTGGTGCTGCTCGGCGGCGCGATCGCGAGGGGACTGTTTGAAACGATCGGGTGGACCGACGTCGTTCTGGCCCTCGCCTTCCTGCTGCTGGTCCGCCCGCTGGCCGGCTTCCTCGGATTGCTCGGGGGAGATACCGGTGTCCGGGAAAAAGTGGCGCTCGCCTTCTTTGGGGTCCGAGGGATCGGATGCCTCTATTACATCGGGTACGGGCTCAGCAACGGCGAATTCGACGCCGAGGCGACCGAGGTCTGGGCGTTCGTGGGGCTCGTGGTTGCGCTCTCCATCCTGCTGCACGGCATCACCGCCACTCCCGTCATGGACGCGCTGGACCGCATCCGGAAACGGGAGACCGACGTTGAGGGCGGCGAAGAGGTGCCCAAGACCCATGTCTGATCCGGGACCGCGCGTGGCCTGGCCCGAGCCGCCACCCCTCCGCGGGCCGGCGATCATGGACCAGTTCTGGGGCGATGCCGTCTTCCTGCACTGGCGGATCAGTACGGTCCAGGCAGCCCGCTTCATGCCGCCGGGCACCGTTCCCGACGAGTACGACGGCGATTCCTGGATAGGGCTGATCGGTTTCCGGATGCGCGGAGCAGGGTTTGGGCGCGGTGTGCCGGTCCCGTATTTCGGCAGCTTCACGGAAGTCAACGTGCGGTTGTACTCACGGGATGCGAATGGAGAGCGCGGCGTTGTTTTTCTCACCCTTGATGCGTCCCGCCTTGCCGTGGTGCTCGGCGCACGCGCAGCGGGCATTCCCTACGTCTGGTCCCGGTGCCGGGCCTGGAACCGGCCGGACGGCATCGGGTACTCGGTCAGCCGGTTCCGCGGCCGGTCGTCGTCCTTCGCGGTCATCCCCGAGGCCCGTGCGGCCGCTGACCCGCTGTCAGTTTTCCTGACCGCGCGGTTCGGTCTCCACTCGACCTTCGCGGGCCGGACCCTCTACATCCCCAACACCCACTCGCCGTGGCCGCTCCAGGCCGCTGCGCTGCAGCACTGCGACGACGGACTGGTGCGTGCAGCGGGCCTCGACGTGGACGGCCCGCCCGAGTCCGTGCTCTACTCGCCCGGCGTCCAGACCCAGTTCGGGAAGCCGCGCGTGGTGGAGCCGGCCCGCTAGTCCGTGACGAAACCGCTCAGACCGCCGGCGCCGTCGTCGTGCATTTCCGCCTCGACGTTCTCCACGCGCCCGGGAGCATCGCCCGACCGCAGCCAGCGCAGGAGCTGCTGGACGGACGACGGCGGTCCGGCGGCCACCACGAGCACCGATCCGTCGGAGCGGTTGGTGGCGGAACCCACCAGGCCGAGCTGCTCAGCCTGCTGGCGCGTGCGGTACCGGAAACCGACGCCCTGAACCTCACCGGTGACCTTCGCAACCAGGCGGACGGCGTTCATGCCATCCCCGAAGGCCGGATGCTGAGGGACTCCACGGTGGAATCGCGGGAGGCGTCCACCGCGAGGCGAACGGTCCTCGCGACCTGTTCGGGCTGGATCCAGGCTGTGGGGGAGTAGTCCTTGCCCTCGAACTCATGCAGTTCAGCCTGCATGTCGGTGGCTACCCGGCCGGGGTGGATCGAGGAGACCCGGACGCCGTTGGACCGCTCCTCCTCGCGGAGCGCGTCGGTGAGGGCCCGGAGCGCAAACTTGGTGCCGCTGTAGACCGCTGATCTTGCCCCGGAGCTGTAACCCGATCCCGAGTTGATGGCGACCACCTGGCCCCGGGCGGCGCGCAGGGCAGGCAGCAGCAGCCGGGTCAGCTTCGCGACGGCGAAGACGTTGATCTCGAAGCTGGTCCGCCAGGTCTCGTCCTCAAGATCGGCGATGGCGCCCATCTGCAGCACGCCGGCGGAATGCACCAGCACATCCAGCCGGTCAATCCCCGCCACGTCAGCCGCGGACACCTCCCGCACATCCACCGCGAAGGGCTCGGCTGACGGGTACGACGACGCCAGAGCCTCCAGCGCCGCACGGTCCCGGCCGCCGAGCAGGAGGTGGTGGGTGGACGCGAGGTCATCGGCAATGGCACGGCCGATACCCCGGGAGGCTCCGGTGATCAGTGCCACGGGCAGGGCGGAGGGAGAAGTCATGGATGAAATCCTAGGCGTCCCGCAACGTTTGCGCAGGTCCGGTGGGTTCTCCGCGGCGGGAGTCGCCAGAGGTGTACAAAAGTCGCCTCTGGCGCCGGCGCCCGCGGCTTGGCAGGATGGAAAGCGAATTCCAGCCCGTCCCCGAACAAACCCGTCCCCGAACAAACCCGTCCCCGAACAAAACCCGTCCCCCAACAAACCCGTGAGGAACTTCGCTGATGCAGTACACGCACCTCGGCCGCTCCGGCCTGTCCGTTTCCCGGCTGTGCCTGGGCACGATGAACTTCGGCCCCAAGACGGAGGAGGCTGACGCCCACTCGATCATGGACTCGGCCCATGCCTCGGGCATCAACTTCTTCGACACCGCCAACGTCTACGGCTGGGGAGTGACCAAGGGCCGCACCGAGGCGATTGTCGGCCGCTGGTTCGCCAAAGGAGGGGGGCGGCGCGAGAAGACGGTGCTGGCCACCAAGCTCTACGGAGACATGGACGAGTGGCCCAATAACGGCAAGCTGTCCGCACTGAACATCCGGCGCGCCCTCGATGCCAGCCTCCGCCGCCTGCAGACCGACTACATCGACCTCTACCAGTTCCACCACGTTGACCGGAACACACCCTGGGACGAAATCTGGCAGGCCATCGAGGTGGCCGTCCAGCAGGGGAAGATCCTCTACTCCGGCAGCAGCAACTTCGCCGGCTGGCACATCGCCCAGGCGCAGGCCGCAGCGGCCCGCCGCAACTACACCGGCCTCATCAGCGAGCAGTCCATCTACAACCTGCTGACCCGGACCGTGGAACTCGAAGTCCTCCCCGCCGCCCAGGAATACGGCCTCGGGATCCTCCCGTGGTCCCCGCTGCACGGCGGGCTGCTCAGCGGTGTCCTGAAGAAGGAGAACGAGGGCGTGCGCCGCCTCGAGGGACGTGCCGCGGACACGCTTGAGAAGCATCGCGACCAGATCCAGCGCTACGAGGACCTCGCCGACTCGCTCGGCCACTCACCTGCCGACCTCGGGCTGGCATGGCTGCTCGCGCAGCCCGCAGTCACCGCGCCAATCATCGGACCGCGCACCCAGGAACAGCTCGACGGCGGCCTGCGCGCCCTTGAAGTAAAGCTCGACGACGACACCCTGGCAGCGCTCGACGACATCTTCCCGGGCCACAAGACGGCGCCCGAGGATTACGCCTGGTGAGCACGCTGAGGATTCTGTGCATCGGCGGCACCGGAGTGATCAGCACCGCCGTCGTCGACCGGGCGCTCGCCTCCGGTCATTCGGTCACCCTGTTGAACCGGGGGAGCAGTACCGGGCGCCCGGCAGCGGCGCGCGCGGAACTGGTGCAGGCGGATATCCGGAAGCCGGAGGACGTCCGGGCAGCCCTGGGCAACCGCACCTTTGACGTCGTCGTCGACTTCGTGGCGTTTACGCCCGATCATGTGGCGACCGATATAGAACTGTTTACCGGGCGCACCGGACAGTATGTGTTCATCAGCTCGGCCTCCGCGTACCAGAAGCCGCCGGCCGCACTGCCCATCCGTGAATCCACGCCGCTGCGCAACCCGTTCTGGCAGTACTCGCGGGACAAGATCGCCTGCGAGGACCTGCTCGTCGCCGAGTACCGGGAGCGGGGCTTCCCCGTCACGATCGTCCGCCCCTCCCACACCTATGACCACACCAAGATCGCTCTCGCGGGAGGCTGGACGGATATTGCCCGGATGCGGGCCGGACGCCCGGTGCTGGTCCACGGCGACGGCACGTCCCTGTGGACGCTGACGCACAGCACCGACTTCGCGAAGGCCTTCGTGGGGCTGCTCGGGCTGCCGCAGGCGATCGGGGACAGCTTCACCATCACCTCCGACGAGGTGCTGCCCTGGAACCGTATCTACCAGCTGTTCGCGGAGGCCGCGGGAGCGCCGGAACCAGACCTGGTGCATGTTGCCTCCGAGACCATCGCCGAATACCTTCCGGACCTCGGCCCGCAGCTCCTCGGCGACAAATCGCACTCCGTGATCTTCGACAACACCAAGGTGAAGGCCCTCGTCCCGGAGTTTGTCTGCACAACACCCTTTGCACTCGGTGCGCGGGAGATTCTCGCCTGGTATGACGCGGATCCAGGCCGCCAACAGATCGACTCCGAACTGGATGCGGGATTCGACAGGATCATCGCCGCCGCGAGGAGGCCTTCTACCGGTAGCTGAATTGCTTGCGGGCGCGCTGACCGTCGAACTACCGTGAAAGCCACGCCCGCTGCCGAGGAGATACCGCATGGAAGTACCCACTACTGTCTGGATGTTCACGATCGTCGGCATTGTGGGGCTGCTGCTGTTCGACTTCTTCTTCCACGTACGGAAGGCGCACACACCCTCGCTGAAGGAAGCGGCGGTCTGGTCCTCCATATATGTGGGCATCGCAATACTGTTCGGCTTCGGTGTGCTGATTTTCGGCGGCGGAGACATGGGGGCGGAGTACTTCGCCGGGTACATCACGGAAAAGGCCCTCTCCGTGGACAACCTCTTTGTCTTCCTCATCATCATGACCACGTTCAAGGTTCCGCGGGCCGACCAGCAAAAGGTGCTCCTGTTCGGCATCGTGTTCTCGCTGATTGCGCGGACCGGCTTCATTTTCCTGGGCGCGGCGCTGATCAACTCCTTCGCCTGGGTGTTCTACATCTTCGGACTCATCCTCCTGCTCACGGCAGGCAACATCCTGAAGCCGAAGAACGTCGAGGAGGAAGAGACCCTGGTAGTCCGCCTCGCACGGCGCTTCCTTCCGGCCACGGAACACTACGACGGCGACAAGCTCTTCACCATCGAGGACGGCAAGAAGGTCCTCACACCCATGCTCCTGGTGATGGTGGCGATCGGCGGCACGGACATCCTCTTTGCCCTGGACTCCATCCCGGCAATCTTCGGACTGACGCAGAGCGTCTTCATTGTCTTCACGGCCACGGCGTTCTCCCTAATGGGCCTGCGGCAGCTGTACTTCCTCATTGACGGCCTGCTCGACCGGCTCATCTACCTCTCCTACGGGCTGGCGGCGATCCTCGGCTTCATCGGAGTGAAGCTGATCCTCCACGCGCTGCACGAGAACACCGTTCCGTTCATCAACAACGGCGAGCACGTCGAGGTGGTGGAAATCCCCACCCTGCTGTCGCTCGGCGTGATCGTGGCCATCCTGTTCATCACCATCCTTGCGTCCCTCCTCAGCCCGAAGGGCAAGGTCAAGAACCTCGTCTCCGGTGCCCGCCGCCACGCCGTCCAGTACCTCGACCTCAACTACGAGACCGACATCAACGAGCGCGAGCGCATCTTCGACAAGATGTGCGCCGAGGAGAAGATGCTGCGGAGCCAGCCCGAGAAGTACAAGCGGCTCATCCGGAACGAAACCGAGTTCATGGCCCTGCTCAAGCAGGCCCACCAGGAGCACGAGGCCGCGCTGGAACGCGAGCCCACCCGCTAGGCCGGCAGGCACTCCCCAGCAGTACGACGGCGGTTCCCTCCCCGTAAGCGGGAGGGGACCGCCGTCGTCGTGGGTTGATTCTTGTGGGCGCGGTTACGCGGCGATGCCGGCCCGGGCGGGTGCCGTGCGAATCTGCCAGATGGCGTATTCCTCGGCGTGGAGGATGGCGCGGGTGCCATCGGAGGAGTCCCGGATCCACACCACGCCGATGCCGGGAGCTGTGTCCTCCACCCGGCCGCGGTAGTGGACTTCGTGACGGAGGTGGGCTTCGATTTCGTCCCCGCGGCGCAGGGCTGCGAGGTCGCGGATGCGGATTATTTCGGTGGAGGTGAGCAGAGACATTGCGGCTCCTGGAGTGCGGTGGAGACCCGGCTTTCCCGCCGGTGGTTCAAGCGTCCCTCCCCGGTGTTGCCGTGCAGTTACGGCGGCGTTATTTCTGCGGGTACACCATGTTGCCTGTCAAGGGGGAAACGCATTTATTACCCCGGGTTGCCTCGAATCTCCTCCCAGTGCGGATTGGTTGCCTAAGCTACCCAGATGACCGAACCAACCGTGCCGGACCCGGCCTTCCTCCACGCCATCGCAGCCGAGACCCGGGTGCGCATGCAGACCGCAGAACCTGCACCCTCCCCGTACCGCGGCGCGCCGCAGGAGCTCACCGACGCCGTCAACCATCGCATAGCCGCCCTTGAGGGCGATCTCGCGCACATCGTCCACACGCTCCACGCCCATCCGGAAACGGCCTACCAGGAGCACGCCAGCGCCCGGGTCCTCGCCGACGTGATCGGCGCCCACGGTCCTGACGCGACGGTGGGGGCGCACGGCGTTGCCACGGCCATCCGCGCCGAGATCACCGGAAACGTGCCCGGACCCACCATCGCCGTCCTCAGTGAGTACGACGCCCTGCCGGGCATCGGCCACGCCTGCGGGCACAACGTCATCGCGGCCACCGGCGTCGGTGCCTTCCTCGCGCTGGCATCCGTTCGGGACCGCCTGCCGGGACGGGTGGTGTTCCTGGGGACCCCTGCCGAGGAGGGCCACTCCGGCAAGGAAGTGATGGCGCGCAACGGCGCTTTCGACGGCGTGGACGCCGCCATCATGGTCCATCCCTACGGCTATGACCTCGCGGACCAGGCCTGGCTCGGCCGCCGCCTGCTGACCATCACGTTCACGGGCGTCCCCGCCCACGCATCCGCCCAGCCGTTCATGGGCCGCAACGCCCTCGACGCCGCCAGCCTCGCGTACCAGGGAATCGGCCTGCTGCGGCAGCAGCTTCCACCGTCGGACCGCGTGCACGCCAACATCGTGGAGGGCGGGCGGAGCCCCAACATCATCCCCGACCGCGCCGTCCTGAAACTGTATGCACGCTCACGGCTTCCGGAGACCCTGAAGGACCTGAGCAGGCGCCTTGATGACATCGCCCGGGGCGCCGCGCTCATGACGGGCACCGCCGTGGAACTGTCCTGGGACGAGCATCCGCCGTCGCTGCCCATCCGCACCAACAACGCCCTCACCGGCCGCTGGGTCCGCGCACAGCAGGCGCGCGGGCGCGCCCCGCTGCCGGCTGGTGTGGTTTCCGACACCCTTGCCGCTTCCACGGACTTCGGCAACGTCAGCTACCGGATTCCCGGAATCCACCCGCTCATCAGCATCGCGGCCCCGGACACCGCCCTCCATACCAGCGGGTTTGCCGCCGCCGCCAACACGGAGGCCGCCGAGCAGGGCGCGTACGACGGCGCCGCCGGACTTGCGCTGACCGCGCTGGATTACCTGTGCGATCCGGACCTGCAGCGCGCCGTTGCGGACGAGTTCGCCGCGCAGGGCGGGCCGATCGACGTGCCCGCCTACTTCGACTGACACCCACCTGAACTTCCGCACTCCTAGGAGCACCCGTGTCAACAGCAACCACCGACTCCCGCCGCAGTCTCACCGACCGTTTCCTCAACAGTGTGGAGCGTGTAGGGAACAAGCTGCCTGAACCGTTCACGCTCTTCCTGATCCTTTTCGGGATCACCGCCGTTGTCTCGACCGTCATGGCCTGGGCGAACGTCACCGTGCAGGTACCCGGCGCAACCGAAGTCACCGTAATCAAAGGGCTCTTCACGGCGGAAGGCCTCACCTGGCTGACCGAGAACCTGGGACCCAACTACCTCGGGTTCCCGCCGCTGGTCACGGTGCTGCCCATCCTGCTTGCGGTCGGGGTGGCCGAGAAGTCCGGCCTCCTCGCGGCGATGATCCGCAAGGCGTTCGGGTCCGCGCCGCGCTGGGCGCTGCCGTACGCGGTCGGTGTGGTCGGCGTCCTCGGCTCCATCATGTCCGACGCCGCCTTTGTGGTCATTCCACCCCTGGCTGCCCTGGTGTTCAAGGCCGCGGGACGTCATCCCGTCGCCGGTCTCCTGGGCGGATTCGCTGCAGCCGGCGCAGGCTACTCGACCAACCTGTTGGTCACCAGCCTGGATGCGCTCTTCGCCGGTATTACGACGGCGGTCACCGAGACCCTGCCCAACGCCGGCTCGCCGGTCACACCGGTCTCGAACTACTACTTCAACGTAGCCTCCGCGCTGGTGCTCATGGCTCTGGCCGGATTCATCATCGACAGGGTGCTTGAGCCGCGCCTGAACCGCCAGGGAGTGCCCCGCGATGAGGTGACCGGAGACGGTGACACGGCGCCCAGCCGGGCCACGGACCTGCGGGCGGAACTGGAGCCGAAGGAAAGCAAAGCGCTGCGCTGGGCGATAATTGTCGGCGTCGTGCTCGCCGTGATCATTGCCGTTGCGGTGAGCCTGCCCGGTTCACCGTGGCGTAACGAGGAGGGCGACTACCTGCCGAGGTCACCGCTGCTCAGTTCGATCGTCTTCATTGTGTTCACCATGTTTGTGGTGCCCGGTCTTGTGTACGGGAAAATCGTCGGCACCATCACAACGGGCAGGGACGTGCCCCGGGTGATGGGCGAGGCGATCCGGGACATGGCGGGATTCCTGGTGCTGGCGTTCATCCTCGGCCAGTTCATCGCACTGTTCAACTGGTCCGGAATCGGCCAGTGGATTGCGGTCGCCGGTGCCACCGGACTGGAAACGATCGGGCTGACCGGATACCCCGCCATTCTGGGGTTCATTGTGCTGGCGTCCCTGCTGAACCTCTTCATCATCTCGGGATCTGCCATGTGGACCCTGATGGCGGCGGTGTTCGTGCCGCTGTTCGTGCTGCTCGGCTATGAGCCGGCGTTCATCCAGGGCGCCTTCCGGGTGGGAGATTCGGCCACCCAGGTGATTACCCCGCTCAACCCGTACATGATCGTCCTGCTGGCGATGCTCCGGAAGTACGAGCCCGATGCCGGCCTCGGTACGCTGATCGCGCGGATGCTGCCGTTCGTGATCCCGTTCTGGCTGGCGTGGGCGGCCATCCTCAGTATTTTCTTCTTCTTCGAGATCCCGATGGGTCCGGGGAACGGAATCTATCTGCCGGCGTCGGAATAGGCACGGGAATAGGCGTCGGAACAGGAATAGCCCGCCGGAACGGAAGGTTGCACCGGACATGAGCCGCACAAAGATCTACGCCCTGCATGAGAACCCGGAGTGGTTCCCGCCGTTTGCCCGCGCCTTTGAGGAGGAGGGCCTGGAGTTCGAGGAGTGGCTGCTGACCGACGGGGTTCTCGACCTCGACTCGGTGCCCCCGGAGGGCATTTTCTGGTCGCGGATCAGCGCCTCTGCCCATACCCGGGACCACGGGCTGTCCAAGGATTACGCCCGGGCGGTGCTGTCCTGGCTCGAGGCGCACGGCCGCCGGACCATCAACGGACGCCGCATCCTGGAACTCGAGATGAGCAAGGTGGATCAGCTGACGGCGCTGAAGGCGGCCGGGATCGACACGCCGCGGACCGTGGCGGCGATCGGCCGGGACCGCATCCTCGAAGCGGCGAAGGGCTTCCCGGTTCCGTTCATCACCAAGCACAACCAGGGTGGAAAGGGCCTCGGCGTCCGCAAGTTCGAGAGCCATGAGGAGCTGGCCGAGTACGTGGCGTCCAGCGAGTTCGAAGAGCCGCAGGACGGAATCACGCTGATCCAGGAGTTCATCCAGGCTGCGGAGCCGATCATCACCCGCGTCGAGATTGTGGGCGGCGAGTTCATCTACGCCATCCAGGCTGACACCGCCCGGGGTGGGTTCCAGCTCTGCCCGGCGGACGCCTGCGCCATTGACCCGGATACCGGCAGGCCCATCATGCCTCCCGGCGCGACGATCGAACCCGAGGCCGACCAGCAGCTGTTCAGTCTGCGCCGGGGCTTTGACCACCCGATCATCGGGAAGTATCTCGAGTTTGCCCGCCGGAACAGGATCGAGGTGTGTGGGATCGAGTTCATGGAGACAGCCGACGGGCGGGTGCTCACCTATGACGTGAACACCAACACCAACTACAACGCACGGGTGGAGTCAGAGGCACCGCGCTCGGCACCCGGCGCGCTCGCGAAGTACCTGGCGGGGGTGGCAGCCGGCCCGGCGCCGTCGTTCGTTTAAGCGGCAGGGTGCGCAGATAAAACTTCGTGTTTATCTGCGCACCCAGCGGTAGTCTCGGAAGTGCAAGCCCTGCCCATTGTGTGAAGAGGAGCAGATGCAATGCCCAAGGTGACGAAGTCAGGCAAGGTCAAGAAGGACGAACTGCCCAGCACCCTGCAGCGGTCGGATAAAAAAGCGCAGGAAACCTTCGCCAAGACGCTCGATTCGGCGGAGGAACAATACGGTGACGGCGAGCGGGCGCACCGCACCGCCTACAGCGCCCTGAAGCACACCCACGAGAAGGTGGGGGACCACTGGGAGCAGAAGGGTAGGAAAGGTCCGTCGGACGAGCAGGCGAAAGGCGGGCGCGGGACGTCGAAGGAAACTGCCGGCGGGGTTGACGCCAATGCCACGAAGGAGCACCTGTACGAGGTCGCGAAGAAGCTGGACATCTCGGGACGCTCGAGCATGAGCAAGAAGGAACTGGTGGACGCCATCCAGAAGGCCAACGACAGGGAAACCCGCAAAGCCCGCGGCTGAGGGATTACGCAACATAAACATTTCGTAATCGAAGAAAGCATAGGCTAACCTTACTTTCGTATCCATTCCGCGCGTCGTGGTCGACGCCGTTTCGAAAGTCAAGGAGCCCCCATGGCCCCCACACGCCTCCGTGGTCTGATCGCCGCGGCAGCGGTCGCCGTCCTGTCCCTCTCCGCCTGCTCCACCGGCCCGGCCGGAGGCGGTTCCGAAGCCGCAGGAGCCAACGACGCCGGTTCCGCAGAGGCCTTCCCCGTCACCATCGAGCATGCCTTTGGCGAGACCGTCCTCGAGGAGAAGCCCGAGCGCGTCGCCACCGTGTCCTGGGTAAACGCCGATGTGGCGCTCGCTCTCGGAGTGGTTCCGGTCGGTATGCCGGTGGACGAGTACGGCGGAAACGAGCAGGGGTCCACGCCTTGGAAGGACGCCACACTGGAAGAGCTCGATGCTGCGATCGGTACCGAGAACGCGCCGGTGCAGTACTCCGAAGCTGACGGCATCGCGTTCGACGAGATCGCGGCAACCAACCCGGACGTGATCCTCGCTGCCTATTCCGGCCTCACCGAGGAGGACTACAACACCCTGAGCGAGATTGCGCCGGTGGTGGCCTACCCGGAGGTGGCGTACGGCACCGCCTGGCAGGACTCCACCGCCATGATCGGTGAGGCGCTGGGGCTCGCTGAGGAAGCGGACCAGTTGATTGCGGAAACCGAGGAGCAGATCGCTGAAGCCGCAGCCGAATACCCGGCCATTGAGGGGAAGACCTTCGTCTTCGGCAACCTGGAGCCGAACAGCGCCGAGGGCGTGAACATCTACACGGCCAGCGACAACCGCCCGCGGTTCCTGACCCAGATCGGCATGCAGATGGCCGACGTCGTCGCAGAGAACACCACCGGTGACGAGTTCTTCATTCCGTGGTCAGCCGAACGTGCCGATGAACTCGAGTCCGACGTCTTCGTGACCTGGGTTCCGGATGACGCCACCAGGGAAGCAATCGCCGAGGACCCGCTGCTCAGCCAGATTCCGGCGGTGGAAACCGGGGCACTTGTGGCCGATGCGGACAACACGCTCACGCTGTCCATCTCCGCAGCCAGCCCGCTCTCGCTCGTCTGGGCACTGGACAAGTGGCTGCCGATGATCAACGAGGCGGCTGAAGCGGCCGACGCGGCGTAGCTGTTCGCTCACGCAGGCACGACGGCGGCAATCGCCGGTGAAGGAGCGCCCCCTTGAGTGGGGCGCTCCTTTCGTTGCCTTTGCGGCCCAGATGCACTGGAATGGTAAGGCTACTTGTTACCGGAATCGTGGAGGCGTCATGGATCACCTGGGAATGGAAGAACTGCAGACGGCTACGGCGTGGGATGCCGACGGCGAAAAACTCGGCAATGTGTCGCAGGTGCACCTTGACGGGATCTCGCGCAAGCCCGCGTGGGTGACGGTGGGGCTCGGCCTCCTGAACTCGAGGGAACACTTCATCCCCCTCGCCGGCGCCCGGCTGGATGGTGACAACCTTTATGTCGCTGTCTCGGGGGACAAGATTAAGGATGCCCCCGACTTCACGGCGGAGGAGGGGCTCACCCCCGAGCAGGAAACCGAGCTGCGAAACTACTACGGCGTCTAGCGGCGGACCGCCCGGACACAGCAAAGCGGCCGTCCCCCACGGGTACGGCCGCTTTGCTTTCGCCTGCCCCGGTTAGCTGAACAGCCCACCGATGTAGCCGACAAACAGGAGGATCCCCAGCAGCACAAAGACACCGATCGCAGCCAGCCACACAAACGAGGCGCCCCTGCCTGAGGGGGCCCCTTCGTCATGCCCCTGCGGTGCGGCGGTGCTCGCCTCGCCCGGAGGCGTCTCGCCCGGGGGCACGCCGCCTCCGGGTTCGAGGCCGGCGACCTTGTCCTGCTCGGGATCCGGGTTCGGCGCACTCATTACTGGTCCTCGTCTGCGGGTCCGCGTGAATGCGAAGTGCTCGGCGTCCACGACATGGTGATGTTGGCGCCGTCGTCTGTCTCAGTGACGTACAAGTGCAGGTCCTCACCATAAAGATTCTCGTCTTCGACGACGTCGCCCGCCTCGTGCGCCAGCTCGACCAGACGGCTCATGGCCACGGCCATGGCACGCCCCCAATCGCTCGGGTGCTTGCTGTCCGACTCTTCGGTGGCCGAAAACTTCTTCTCTGCGCTGCCCATGGCTACTCCTCACTGCGCCTATACCGGCGCCGGGACGGAAGTGCCCACGGCGGATACGGTGATAAGCAAGCTTTGTAGTGATCCTGATCCCACACTAGCAGTCCGGCCACCAGGAGTCCCCTCACTTCCTAGGTGGAGGGGACGCCCGGAATCCGGTTCTCACGGAAGGCGTCGACAAAGAGCGCGTGGTCAGCCCGGACCGTCTTCGCATACTCGAGGGAGAACTCAAGGATGTCACCGATGAACTCTTCGCGGCGTCCCTCGATCACCCCCATGATGGCGCGTTCCGTCTGGAAGGTCACCAGATCCTGGTCGCTGTCCTCGTCAGAGGCGCAGTGCACCTTGGCTGTCGCCCGGCCGAGGTCCACCAGGACAGGCTCGATCTCATCCGGCTCGGTGAGGTTGTCCCAGCGGAGGTCCGCCTTGTACGGGGAAAGCTCGTCGACCACAAAACCCACGCCGTCCACGGTGGTGTAGCCGAGGAAGGTATCAGTGTGGACCTGGAGTGCGCGCTGGCTGATGACCGTACGGTGCCCGTCATGCTTGAAGTACGAGGCCACCTGTTCATCGGTGACCACACGGCTGGGCGCGGCAACGTTGCCCTGTTTCATGGAGATGATGATGTCGTTCTCCAGCGCCTCGTTGTAGCCCTCAATGAGCACGTTGTAGGCAGGCAGGCCTGCGCTCCCGATCCCGAAACCGGTGCTGCCGACAATGTCCTTGACGTGGTAGAAGACCTCCCGCTCGGACCGCTTGTCGCTGGGGATGGTTCCGAGATAATCGTCGAACGCGCGTGCCACCATCGCGTGCTCGTCCGCCTCCAGCCGCCGGGTCTTCCCGTTGTCCTGGAAATGCCGCTCATGATTTTCCACGACGGTCATCCCGTCGAGCAGGTCGGTGCGCCGGGACGCGCGCGCGGCCAGCAGCACGGCGTGGATGGATCCGGATGTGTTGTCCAGGTGCAGCGCGAAATCCGTCTGGCCGGCGTCGTCGTAATGTTTCACCTGGTCCAGGTAGGAGGAGAGATAGGTGCGCGCGAGGGAACGCACCGCATCCTCGGGAAGGGCCTTCTGCCAGCACATAAGGGCCAGCGAGGTGGTGAACCGCCGCAGGTCCCAGGAGAAGTGGCCGAGGTACGCCTCATCGAAGTCGTTGATGTCGAAGGTGAGCTGGCCGGTGCTGCTCATATAGGTGCCGAAGTTCTCCGCGTGGAGGTCGCCATGGATCCATACCCGGCTGGTCTGCTCGTTGGCCCAGTGGTCCGTCAGGTCCCGCATGTCCGCGTAGAAGAGGCACGCGCTGCCGCGGAAGAAGGCGAATGGATCGGCGGCCATCTTGCGGAACTTGGTGCGGAATCCGTGCGGATCCGCCTCCATGAGCGGCTTGAATGCCTCAACGAGGGTGCCGGCGATGTGGGATTCGCGGGCATCACTGTGCGCAGTAGTGTTCACCATTGCGCAAGTCTAGGCGCGGGCACGTCCCGCCGTGCAGGCGTAAGCTCGAACCATGACCACCACAACGGTGAGCCGTGACGCGCGCCCCCGGGTGCTGCCGCTCCTGTCCGCCGCCCTGGTTTCAGGCTCCGGCTTCCTCCTTTTCGCTCTTGAGCAGCGTTTGTTCGGCTACCTGGCCCTCGCGGCGGCGCTGGCAACCGCCTACTTCACCCGCAGGGCGATCTCGGGAAACCCGCTGTTCAGGGACCTGCTGCTGCTCGCCATCGGCCTGGTGATCATCAGTGCGGTGCCCATCACCACCGACATCAGTTTCAGCCACATGATGATCATGGGCGCGGCGATGATCCTGGCCGTCGGAGTGCCCTACACACTGTCCCGGTTTGTCTTCAAGGACCACGCCATCCGCTTCCCGGTTCTGACCGGGCAGAAGTGGAACCGGACGGAGCGCTGGTACCTGCTTGCCGTCGTCGTCATCGGGTACCTCCTCCTGCCGGTGTACATGATCCCGACGGGGGTGTACGAGAACTGGCCGGCGGCCTCGGATCCGGGGACCATCGCGCGGCTGTTCCTGGGAACCAACGTCCTCGGTATCTGGGATGAGCTGTTCTTCATCTGCACGGCGTTCACGCTGCTGCGCCGCCACCTGCCCGACTGGCAGGCCAATGTGCTGCAGGCGGTGCTGTTCACGTCCTTCCTCTGGGAGCTGGGATTCCATGCGTGGGGGCCGGTGCTCATCTATCCGTTCGCGCTGATCCAGGCGTGGATCTTCTCGAAGACCAAGTCGCTGAGCTACATCGTGAGCGTGCACCTGCTGTTCGACTTTGTGCTGTTCCTGGTGCTGATTCATGCGCACAACCGCGAGTGGTTCGCGATCTTCCTGTACTGACCCTGCTGACGGAAGTTTTTGTCGCCTAACTGCTGTTCTGGCCGCCTCAAAACAGCAGTTAGGCGACAAAACTCGAGAGGGAGGGGAGGAATTGGACTGACCCCCGGGGCCATCTGAGACCGTAGGATCATGGACTTTCTTGAGGCGCTCACTCCCTTTCTTGCCGTCACGGGTGCGGTGCTTGCCGCCGTCGTGCTCGCCTGGATCCTGCGCAGGATCGCCGCCCGGACTCTGCGGAAAGTTCCGCAGATCCAGGAGGTTACCCGCAAATCCCGTGGCCCGCTCCAGGCCGTGCTGGCCGTCCTCGGCATCCGGATAGCGCTCGGCGCCACCGCCCGGGACGCCGCCTGGTTCTCGCCCGCGGACTACGTGCTGGTGCTGGCGCTCATCGTCTCCCTGGCGTGGCTGCTGGTGGCCGTGCTCTCCATCATCGAGACCGTGGTGCTGCGCCACTATGAGAGCTCGGGCCGGGACAACCGGCGCGCACGCCGGCTGAAGACACAGATCATGCTCGCCCGGCGGGTGGCCGTCGCCGTGATCATCACCCTCGCCCTGGCAAGCGTGCTGCTGACCATTGACGAGGTGCGTGCGCTCGGCGCCGGGATCCTGGCCTCGGCCGGCCTCATCTCGATCGTCGCCGGCCTTGCCGTGCAGAGTTCGCTGAGCAACGTCTTCGCCGGGGTGCAGCTGGCCTTCACGGATGCAATCCGGGTGGACGACGTCGTCCTCGTCGAAGGCGAAATGGGAACCATCGAGGAAATCACCATGACCTACGTGGTGGTCCAGTCCTGGGATGAGCGCCGCATCATCCTGCCATCGACGTACTTCACCTCCACCCCGTTCGAGAACTGGACGCGGCGCCGCTCCGAGCTGCTTGGAACCGTCGAACTCGACCTGGACTGGCGCGTGCCGATCGAGCAGATGCGGGCAAAACTCAAGGAGATCCTCGACGGATCCGAGCTGTGGGACGGCCGCACCGGGACCCTGCAGATCACCAGCGCGACGGACGGCATGGTCCGCGCCCGCATCCTGGTCAGCGCGGCGGACAGCGGTGCCCGCTGGGACCTTCAGTGCCTCGTCCGCGAGGAGATGGTCGGGTTCATCCAGAGCCGCTTCCCGGAGGCACTGCCGCGCCAGCGCTGGGAGGCAGTGCCGCCGTCGTCGTCTGTTTCCAGTTCACCGGAAGACGACGACGACGACGCCCGCCGGCACCCGCGCGACGCCCGCCTCTTCACCGGCTCCCCGGAGGCAGAGCGGCGGCGG
>NZ_KI914585.1:0-11062 GCF_000520475.1 Arthrobacter sp. 35/47 | reverse complement strand
GGGCCGGGTGAGGACGCGCTCGAGGAGCGGTAAACCCGCAGGATTTCCTGACATCAAGCGCGCGACGTGGGTTACATTGACTTATCGGCAGCCGACGGCGGGAGAAAAATGAACGAAACGGGCGCTGACAGCCGTTTTGCCCTCACCCGGGAAAACGGTTACGTCCGGGTTGAGTGGGATGAGGACATCAGCGTCACGGAGCAGGACGCGCTGGACCTCCTCGACCGGCTGGATCAGGAATGCCCGGGGGTGTGTAAGCCGATGCTCGCGAACCTCAACTCCATGGTGACGGTCCACGCCCCTGCCCTGGCGATCTTTGCGTCGCGGCTGAATGTCGCAGCGTTGGCGATAGTGGGCCCGACGGCGGTTGACCGCACCATCGCCACCTTCTTCAGCGAGGTCCACGAACCCGCCTACCCCACCCGCTATTTCACCGAGCCCGCTGCTGCGCTCGAGTGGCTCCTGACACCGGGACACGGCGCCCCGGGCACTGAGGGCTAGCCGGACAATGGCACCGTTATCCGGGGATGGTCCGCGCTTCGAGCTGACCGACGAGGGTTCCTACCTGCGCCTCCGGTGGCATGCCGGGATTGTCATGGAACTGGAGGACGTGGAGGCGAGCGTGAGTGCCGTCATCGCGATGTCACCCGAGTGCAAACGACCGCTGCTGGTGCATATCGACCTCGTGGACGGCATCAGCGCCCCGGCCAGGGACCTGCTCCTGGAGGAAACCTGCTCCAGCCGCACCGCTGTTCTCGGCAGCGACGAGGTGGCGCGGGTGATGACGGCCTTCAACTACCGCGCCGCAACGCCCAGCCGGTACTTCACCGATGAGACCGCGGCGGTTCAGTGGCTCATTTCAGGGCACGCGGCGCCCGACGGAGGCGCGGCGCCCGACGAGGCCCAGGATCCCGACGACGGCACGAACCCTGATCGCGGTTCACGCCCCGCCCGCGCGGAGCAGGGCCCGCAGGCGGTCTAAAGCCCGCCGAGCGCCTGCGCGATCGGAACTGACGACGCCGCGGCCCACGCCTGCGGCCGGCACGACGCCGGGTAGGGAACCGGCGGCCACACCTCGCTTGCGGGATGCCCGGAGAAGAGCTCGGGCAGCCGCCAGCCGAACCCTTCCGCGGCGCGCAGCAGCCCACCGGCAAGCCGCGAGGCCTCTTCGGTGAAGCCGTCCTTGAGCAGGCCGCTGATGATCATGCCGGTGTCATGGCTCCACACCGACCCTGCGTGGTAGCGGGTCGGCCAGAAGCCGCCGTTGGTGGTGGACACGGTCCGGATGCCGTAGCCGGAGAACATGGTGGGATCCATCAGGCGCCCGGCAATGGCGCGGGCCTCGTCGTCATTGAGAATCCCGGTTCCGAGCAGGTGGCCCATGTTGCTGGTGACGCCGTCGACTGCCCGCTTGGACGAGTCCAGGGCGATGGCCGGGTACGGTCCCAGCTCATCCGTGCACCAGAAAGCGTTCCGGAACCGTTCCTTCAGGTCAGCTGCGTACTGCCGCCATGAGTCGCCGCCGCTGCGCCCGAAAGCGTCCAGAAGGGCGGCTCCTCCAAGGGCTGCCTCATAGGCGTAGCCCTGCACTTCTGCAAGGGCGATGGGCCCGTCGGCGAGTGAGCCGTCGTGCCAGCGAATGGAATCGCCGGAGTCCTTCCAGCCCTGGTTGGCCAGGCCGTGCCCGCTCTCATCCTTGTACTCGAGGAATCCGTCGCCGTCGGAATCGCCGTGGTCCCGCAGCCACACCAGTGCAGCCTCAAGCTGGTCCAGCAGCCCTTCGACCTGCTTCTCCGGCAGGCCGGCCCGCCAGGCGTCATGCAGGAGGCTGATCCACAGGGGAGTGGCGTCGATGGTGCCGAAATAGACGGGCGGAAGGGAAACTCCTGAGCCGTTCTCGCTGAAGGACAGTGTGCCGCGGCGTACCTCGTGGAGAATTTTTCCGGGCTGTTCTGCGGTGTCCGGGTCGGTGGACTCGCCCTGGCGGGACGCCAGCGCCCGCAGCGTGCTGCCCGCCAGCGAGGTGTCCACCGGGAGCAGCAGCCGTGCCGCGATGAGTGAATCGCGCCCGAACATGGTGAAGAACCACGGCGCCCCGGCAGCGAGGAACACGTCCTCCGGCCGGTCCGCGGTGGCCATGCGCAGGCCGTTCAGGTCAGAGATCGAGCGGTCGAGCAGCTGCTGCAGCTCCTCACCCTCGACCGTCGGAGCAGTAAGAACAGGGCCCGACGGCGCCACCATGGGTGCGCCGGCATCGGCAACTCCCAGCCTCCAGCCGAGCTCGACGGCGCCACCCGGCTCCACATCCACCAGCCAGGTGAGGGTGATCCGGCCGCCGTCGTAGTTGATCTCTGCTTCCGGGGCTTCCAGCCGGGCAGTAGTGTCTCCGTCCCGCCAGTTCCAATCGGGGCCGGCCACGGTAAGGCCTGAATTTCCGGCTGCGCCCGACTTCACCTGCTCCATCGGGGTGTTGTCCGCCTCCAGCACCAGCCGGATTTCCTGACGGGAGGGGAAGTCGTAGGCCGATTCCAGGCGGATCTGTTCCGAGACTCCGGTGGCATCCGCCGAGCGTGCCCGGGTCAGGTACATCAGCGGATCCGCAACCTGGGATTCCACCCGGACAAAGTGCAGGTAATCAACCCGCTGGGCGGAGCGCACCTGCGTGGACACCCAATCAGGCTCAGCGCCGTTGACGGTCAGGACGGCGGAACGGATGACGCGGTCATCGCCGCAGTGGACGCCCTGCGCGCCCGAGTCCCGGATCTGCCCATAGGGGTCCGCCCAGGCCTGGACGGGGGCGCTGAACACACCGGTGAGGTTGTGGAGGAAGGGCTGGAGGTACGCCACTGGTTTCTCCTAGGGGAGGTTCGGTTTTTTTAGATCGTTCAAACTTTTCATTGACAACACTATTTGAACGTTCATATTCTGTAAACACCCCGGAACAACGGTTCCGGCCACCGACAAACCCGAGAGGAGCGGCATGCCGAAGACCACCCTGGTCAGCCTTGCCGAGTCCCTCGGCGTTTCCCGGCAGACCGTCTCGAACGTCATCAACGCTCCGCACCGGGTAAAGCCGGAGACCCGGATCCGGGTGCAGCATGCCATCACGGAGAGCGGCTACCGGCCCAGCGCCGCCGCCCGCCAGCTGCGCACCCGCCGTTCCATGAACTTCGGCATCCGCATGAGCCCCGTGGTCGACGGGATCAACGGCTCCATCCTGGACCGCTTCCTGCACGCGCTGACCGAGGCGGCGCAGGAGGAGGGCTACCGGGTCACACTGTTCTGCGCCGATACGGATGCCGGGGAGATCCGCCAGTATGAGGAACTCCTCAAAGTGGCGGACCTGGACGGGTTTGTCCTCACCGGCACCCACCATGGCGACCACCGCTCCGCGTGGCTCCTGGAGCACGGGATCCCGTTCGCCGCGTTCGGCCGGCCGTGGAGCAGCATCGAGGACCCGTTCAGCTCCCTGCACCCCTGGGTGGATGTCGACGGCGGCGCGGGCACCGAGCAGGCCACCCGCACGCTGATCGAACAGGGCCACACCGCCGTCGGCTTCCTCGGCTGGCCGGAAGGTTCCGGCGCAGGCGATGACCGCCGGGCAGGCTGGGCCCGCGCCATGCGCGCGGCGAAGCTTCCCACCGACACGCTCGACATCCAGGCCGACGACGGCGTCCCCGCCGGCGCACAGGGTGCCGAACAGCTCGCATCCCACGGAGCGACGGCGGTGGTCTGTGCCAGCGATTCCCTCGCCCTCGGGGCCATGGCCAAGCTGCGCCAGCTGCACCCGGAGCAGTCCTCGCCCGCAGTGATCGGGTTCGATGACACACCGGTGGCTGCCGCCGTCGGCCTTTCAAGTGTTTCCCAGCCCACGGAAGACGCGGCACGGCACATTGTTGCCGTCCTCGCCCACCAGCTGGCCGGGAGCAGTTCCCCGCACGGGGACGAGGAGCCGGCACCGCCGCGGCATCTGCTGCTGCCGCCGACACTCATCCAGCGCACACCGTACTCCTTCAGCAGCAGTACCTGACCACCCCCCACAAGAAAAAGCAACAACATGAGGAAACAGACAATGAAGACTGCACACCCCCGGCGGCTCGCCGTCGCCATCACCGCGGCATCAATGCTTGCCCTCACCGCCTGCGGAGGCTCCGGCTTCTCGGAATCCGCAGAGGAAGGCGGCGGACAGGCCGAGGCAACGGACGCCCCCGTCAGCGTGCTCATCGGATCATCCGGCGACGCCGAGACCCAGGCCGTGACCAGCGCCGTCGATGCCTGGGCCAGCGAATCCGGCGTCGATGCCTCCGTCATCGCCGCCTCGGACCTCACCCAGCAGCTGAGCCAGGGCTTTGCCTCGGGTGAGCCGGCCGACGTGTTCTACCTGTCCACCGACGCCTTTGCCGGGTACGCAGCCAACGGCTCCCTCGAGCCGTACGGCGAGGATCTCGAAAACAAGGACGACTACTATCCGGCGCTCCGTGAGGCCTTCACCTACGAAGACCAGCTCTACTGCGCGCCCAAGGACTTCTCCACCCTCGGCCTGATCATCAACTCGGCCAAGTGGGAGGAAGCGGGCCTCACGGAGGACGACATCCCCACCACCTGGGAAGAACTGGCCACAGTGGCTGAGCAGTTGACCACCGGGGACACCGTCGGCCTCGGCTTCAGCCCCGAATTCCAGCGCCTCGGCGTCTTCACCGCACAGGCCGGCGGCGGGCTCGTCACCGACGGCGAGGCAACGGCAGCCAGCCCCGAGAACGTCGAGGGACTGAACTTCGTCAAGCAGATGATGACCGACGGCGTGGCGGACTACTCCTCCAACCTCGGCGCAGGCTGGGGCGGCGAGGCCTTCGGCAAGGGCCTGGCGGCAATGGTCATCGAGGGCAACTGGATTGCCGGTGCCATGACGGCCGACTTCCCGGACGTCGAGTACCAGGTTGCCGAACTTCCTGAAGGTCCGGGCGGTAAGGGCACCCTCCAGTTCACCAACTGCTGGGGCATCGCTGCAGACAGTGACAACATCGAGGGCGCCAAGGCACTCGTGGAGCACCTGACCTCTGCCGAGAGCCAGCTGGCCTTTGCTGAAGCATTTGGTCCCATGCCGTCGCTGCAGTCAGCGGCCGGTGACTGGGCTGCGCAGTACCCCGAGCTCGAGCCCTTCATCGCGGGAGGCGAGTACGCACAGAACCTGCCCGCACAGCAGGGTGCAGCGGACGTGCTCGGCGAACTGAACTCGCAGCTTGAATCCCTCGAGTCCGCGGACCCGCAGCAGATCCTCGAGTCGGTTCAGCCGCTCCTGGAATCCGTAGTCACCCAGTAACGCCCCACCCCGGACCGGCGCACCTCCTGCAGGGGCGCCGGTCCGGGACCCCCTAACGCGTTCAAGATCGAGGGATCCCATGCCATCCACCCCAGCAGCCGCTCCGAAGGCGGCCGAAAAGACCAGCCGGCGGCGCGGTGACATCCGCGGCAGGCAAGGCCTCGCCGGCTGGTTGTTCATCGCCCCCATCGTTGTCATCCTGGGACTGTTCCTCGTGGTTCCGGTGCTTATGGCCGCCTGGGTGAGCATGTCCGACTGGACCGGCAGGGGCAGCCCCTTCTCCGGCAACGTCAGCTTTGTCGGCGCTGAGAACTATGCAGGGATCCTCGGGGGCGAGGGACTGATTGGACGCGATTTCGGTACCGCGATCCGGAACAACCTCTACTATGTGCTGCTGGTTGTCCCGCTGCAGACGGCGCTGTCCCTCTTCCTGGCGGTCATGGTGAACCGCCAGATCCTGCGCGGCAGGGGCTTCTTCCGCACCGCGTTCTACTTCCCCTCCGTCACCAGCTCCGTGGCCATCACGGTGCTGTGGCTCTTCCTCTTCAGCGCCACCGGCGTGGTGAACAAGGTCCTCTCCTTCTTCGCCATCGAAGGGCCCAACTGGTTCCAGGACCCGCGCGGGGTGCTGCACATCCTGCTCGGCCTCATCGGCCTGGACCAGGCGCCCGATGGGCTCCGGAGTCCCGGATTCCTCGGCATCACCGGGTGGGACTGGCTCGCCGGGCCGTCGGTGGCGATGAGCGCCTTTGTCCTGATGGCCATCTTCACCACCTCCGGAACCTTCATGCTGCTCTTCATCGCTGCGCTGCAGAACATCAGCGGTGAGGTGCAGGAGGCCGCCATGATGGATGGGACCACCGGCTGGCAGCGGTTCTGGAACGTCACCCTGCCGATGCTGCGACCCACTCTCTTCACCGTCCTGACCCTGGGGTTGATCGGCACCTGGCAGGTGTTCGACCAGATCTATACCGGCACCCAGGGCGGCCCCGCGAAGACCACCCTGACGCCCGCCTACCTCTCCTTCAACGCCGCCTTCGTGGACCAGCAGTGGGGAGTCGGCGCCGCCATCGCCTTTGTCCTGTTCGCAATCATCGTTGTCCTCACCCTCCTCCAGCGCTGGGCGTTGCAGGAACGGGATGTACCACGACGACGGCGCATGGTTCCCGCCGGCGTCAGCGCCGGCTCCAGCGCGGCAGCAGCCCCCGGTACCGCCGCACCCAAGGATGAAAAGCGAGGATCCAGCCGATGAGCACCTCAACAGCACCGGCCCCGGAAAAGACGGGCCGCCGTCGTCCCCAGTCCGAGGGGCGGCGACGGGCAGTGCGCCGCGCCTGGCTCACGTACCTGCTGCTGATCGCGCTCGCGATCATCTACATCTTCCCGTTCCTGGTGCAGGTGGCCACGTCCTTCAAGACCGAGCCCGAAGCGGCGCAGAACCCGCTCGGCATCATTCCGCAGAACTGGACCGTTGCCGCCTACATCGGCCTCTTCGCCAACTCCGACTTCCCGCAGTGGGGGATGAACTCCTTTATTGTCACGTTGTTCGTGACGCTCGGCAGGGTGTTCTTCAACTCACTCGCGGGGTATGCACTGGCCCGCATTCCGTTCCGGGGCCGTGGCCTGGTGTTCGCCCTGCTGGTGGCAGTGATGGCGGTGCCCGGCGTCGTGCTGCTGATTCCGAAGTTCCTGGTGATCAACCAGCTCGGAATCTACGACTCCTACGCGGGCATGATCCTGCCGCTGCTGGCGGACGCCGCGGGGGTGTTCATCATGAAGAACTTCTTCGAATCCATCCCTGCCAGCGTGGAGGAACAGGCGCGGATCGACGGCGCCGGAACGTTCCGTACGTTCTGGTCGGTGGTGCTGCCGATGGCCCGGCCGGCCGTGATGACGATCGTGATCCTGTCCTTCCAGGGGTCCTGGAACGAGCTGAACCACTTCATCATCTCGACCCAGAGCCCTGATCTGACCACGCTGACCAAGGGCGTTGCGCAGCTTGCCTCCGGTGCCCTGAGTCAGGGAACGCAGTACCCGCTCAAGCTCGCCGCGGCCGCGCTCATGACCGTGCCGGTTGCCATTGTGTTCTTCATCTTCCAGAAGCGCATCATGAACGCCTCGGCCGGCGCCGTGAAGGAGTAGCAGGCAGCCGCTCAGCCGCCCGGCCGCAGGCTGGGGGAGCCGTGTACGCCGGAGCCGCCCGCCATGCCGTCGATCACCTCGCGCATCGCCGCGACCGAGGATCGGGTCGGTTCCCAACCGAGCAGCGTCCGGGCCCGGTCCGTGTTCATCACGGGGGCCTGCGAGGCCATGTCGATCCAGCCCGGATCGGTGGCCTGGAGGTGCAGTGCCCACGACGCCGCCACCACCGCCCGCAGGACCGACACCGGCAGGTTGAACACACGCTTTGCGCCGAGCAGTCCGCCCACCAGGGGCGGCGTCAGAATGGGATCAGCGGCAATGTTGAACGCTCCGGAGGCGCGCTGGTCCACGATGCGCCAGTATGCGTCCGCCATGTCCGCGGCATGCACGGCCTGGAACACCAGCTGTGACGGGATGGGCAGTATCGGCAGGCTCAGCTTGTTGAGGATGGACTTGGGGATGAGCGGGCCGAGGAAGTAGCGCCCGATCTCCTCGCCGGCGTCGGCCTGGAAGATGAGCCCGGGGCGCACTCTCGCAACGGGGATCTCGGGGAAATCCCGTTCGAAGGCGTCGAGCAGATCCTCCTGCGCGGCCTTGTGCCGGCTGTAGTGGGATGACGCGATGCCGCCGGTAGGCCAGTCCTCGGTGACCTGCCGGTCCTTGGGCGCCGGGCTGTACGCGCCGACGGAGGAGGCGCAGACAAAGTGGCGGACTCCGGCGTCGGCAGCAGCCTGGAGGGCGTTCTGCGTCCCGATGACGTTGGTGCGGTGCATCGCATCCTCATCCCGGTTGGGCTGGATGGCCCAGGCAAGATGTACGACGGCGTCAGTCCCCTTCAGTGCGGCGGTGAGGCTTTCCCTGCCGGTGTCAGTGCCGACGTCGGCCGTGTGCCACTCGACGCCGCTGTACGGGGCGTGGTCCTGGGAGGGCTCGCGGCGGGAAACGCCGACGAGTTCGATGGCCGGGTTCTCCGTGCGGGCCTGCTGGAGCCGGCGGAGAAGCGCCGTCCCCACATTGCCGGTTGCTCCGATAACTGCAATGCGCATGTGGAACCCTTCAATCGATGTGGCGGCCTGAAATCCACACTAAGGGGTCGACCACTTATTGCAATACTAAGTATCCTTATGGTTCGGTTGGGGGAGGCAATTCTGAACCGGAGGTAGAAACGTGACCACTAAAGACCCCGCGAAGGCGGACTCGGCGGAGGAAGCCACGCAGGCGAAGGCGGCCTCAAGTCCGCACCCGGACGATTCGCGGAAGCCGGATGATCCGACCGACCTTGCAAAACCGGCCTGGGGGTACGTCTTCAAGCGGACCGTCAGCGAGTTCGGTAAGGATCAGTGCACCGACCTGGCTGCGGCGCTGACCTACTACGCAGTGCTGGCCATCTTCCCGGCGCTGTTGGCGCTGGTGTCCATACTTGGATTCTTCGGACAGGCCGAAGCGACCACCGAGACAGTCCTGAATATCCTGTCCAACGTTTCATCCCAGGCCAGTGAAACCGTTGGGCCGGCGATCGAGCAGCTGGCCTCCTCCGAGACAGCCGGCCTGACGTTCGTGGTCGGCCTGCTCGGCGCACTCTGGTCCGCCTCCGGCTTTGTCAACGCCTTCTCCCGGGCCATGAACCGGATCTACGAGGTGGAGGAGGGGCGCCCGTTCTGGAAGCTTCGCCCGGTGATGCTGGTGATCACCGTCGTCGTGCTTCTCCTGGTTGTCCTCATGGCGCTCCTGCTGGTCCTCTCCGGGCCGGTTGCCGAGGCAATCGGCGGGGTGATCGGCCTGGGTTCCACGGCACTGACCGTCTGGAACATCGCGAAGTGGCCCGTAATGGTGTTCTTCGCCGTCCTCATGGTTGCTGTGCTGTATTACGCAACACCCAATCTGCAGCAGCCCAAGTTCAAGTGGGTGAGCATCGGCTCGCTCATCGCGCTGATCGTCCTCGCCCTGACCACCGTTGCGTTCTCCTTCTATGTGGCCAATTTCGGCAGCTATCAGCAGACCTACGGTGCCATTGCAGGCGTCATCATCTTCCTGCTGTGGCTGTGGCTGGCCAACCTCTCCCTGCTCTTCGGGGCAGAGTTCGATGCCGAACTCGAGCGCGGCCGCGAGCTCCAGGCCGGCATCGAGGCAGAGGAGACCGTACAGCTTCCCCCGCGGGACACGAAGGCTGCACAGAAGAAGCGCGACAAGCAGCTCGAACTGGTGGATCGGGGCCGTGAACTGCGGCAGAAATACGGCCGTGACCGCGACGACCGGCGTTCCTCCAGGGTGAAGAACTAGGGTGACACCCATGAGCCAAACCGAACACAGCACCAAGGGCGCCTATGTGGACTCCGGCAAGGAGTTCACCCGCGACACCAACTACATCGAGACGCGGATTACGCGTGACGGCGCGGACGGGTTCCCGGTGGAGCCTGGCCGCTACCGGCTGATCGCAGCCCGCGCCTGCCCCTGGGCCAACCGGGCAATCATCGTCCGCCGGCTCCTGGGGCTGGAGGATGCCATTTCGCTCGGAACCCCGGGACCTACGCATGACAAGCGGTCCTGGACGTTTGACCTCGACCCGGGCGGCAAGGACCCGGTGCTGGGAATCGAGCGGCTGCAGGAGGCGTACTTCAAGCGGGACCCCGAGTACCCCCGCGGCATCACGGTGCCGGCGATCGTGGACATTCCCACCGGTGCGGTGGTGACCAACAACTTCCCCCAGATCACCCTGGACCTCTCCACGGAGTGGAAGGAATATCACCGCCAGGGCGCTCCGGACCTCTACCCGGAAGGCCTTCGGGAGGAAATCGACAGCGTCAACAAGCGGGTCTTCACCGAGGTCAACAACGGCGTCTACCGGTGCGGGTTCGCCGGGTCACAGGATGCCTACAATGCCGCCTATGACCGGCTCTTCACCGCCCTGGACTGGCTCGAGGAGCGGCTGACAAACCAGCGGTACCTCGTGGGGGATTCGATCACCGAGGCGGACGTCCGGCTTTTCACCACGCTGGTGCGGTTCGATCCGGTCTACCACGGGCACTTCAAGTGCAACCGGAACAAGCTCACCGAGATGCCTGCCCTGTGGGGATATGCCCGGGACCTGTTCCAGACTCCGGGTTTCGGTGACACCATCGACTTCGACCAGATCAAGAAGCACTATTACATCGTCCACGAGGACATCAACCCGACGCGGATTGTGCCGAAGGGACCCTCGCTGGAGAACTGGCACACCGACCACCAGCGCGAGCGCCTCGGCGGCAGCCCGTTTGGGCGGGGCACCCCGCCGGCTGCGGCCCCCTGATGGAACTTTCGTGCACCTATGGCGGCTTCTCCGGCGGCAGAGTCAAGTGGTCGGTGCAACGTGGGGGTTAGGCTGCCTGTTGCAGCATTTGGTTGAGTGCTTGGGCGGGGGTTTGCAGGTCCAGGGTTGGGCGGGGTCGGCGGTTGAGTTTGTCCTGGATGGTTTTGAGGTCCTCAGCGGTGTAGCCGGAGAGGTCGGTGGATTTGGCGAACCAGTGCCGCAGGAGCCTGTTGGTGTTCTCGTTCGTGCCGCGCTGCCAGGGTGAGTGCGGGTCGCAGAAATACACCGGTGCCTGCAGCTCGAGCACCTAGGCC
>NZ_KI914584.1:95992-96776 GCF_000520475.1 Arthrobacter sp. 35/47 | reverse complement strand
TGCCTCCCAGGAAGATGACGGCTCGATCCTACTGCAGGTGAAGGTCTCGATCGTAGGCGCCAAACCAGCCATCTGGCGGCTGCTTGACCTCGACCCTGCATTGACCTTGGACAAAGTCCACGATGTCCTCCAAACGGCCGTCGGCTGGCGGGATACGCATCTGCATTCCTTCACGGACACCGACCCTTACAAGCGGCTGCGGGCCGTCAATGGACAGGTGCCAGAACCACGGCGCTGGGTCGCCGAGGACCTGCTCGATGACTTCGAGGAAGACCTGCTCGAGTCGGACTATGTTCTAGGGCAGGTCCTCACGGCGGAGTCCGGTCCCCTGTTCTATGAATACGACTTCGGGGACGGTTGGATTCACCGCCTCGAACTCACCGGGAGCGTCCCAAAGCCAGCCAACGCCGTGCCAGCACACTTGGTAGACGGCGCGCGACGGGCGCCACTGGAGGATTCCGGCGGCATCGGCGGGTACCTCGACCTGCTCGATGCCCTCGCCAGCCCCAGCGCTGGGTCGCCCAGGACCTGCTTGATGACTTCGAAGAAGACCTGCTTGAGTCGGACTATGTTCTGGGTCACGTCCTCACGGCGGAGGCCGGTCCCCTGTTCTATGAATACGACTTCGGAGATGGTTGGATCCACCGCTTGGAACTCACCGGAAGTGTCCCCAAGCCGGTCAACGCCGCACGGGCACGCCTCGTAGACGGTGCACGACGGGCACCACTGGAGGATTCCGGCGGCATCGGCGGCTACCTCGACCTGCTCGATACCCTCGCCAGCC
>NZ_KI914584.1:94203-95892 GCF_000520475.1 Arthrobacter sp. 35/47 | reverse complement strand
AACACCTCGACATCGATTCCGTGAACAACGAACTTGCCCTGCTGTTCCCGGCACCCGAAACCAACCAACCGATCGGCAGCAACCCGACACTGACTGAAGAACTCACCGAACGGCTGCCTCATGCAATCCGCCGGGAATTCCGCTCCTACCTCGCCGCCGCGGACCTAGATCACCCCGTGCGAGTGGAAGCTGACGTGGCCGAAGCAATGACAGCACCGTACCTCTGGCTGATCCGACGCATCGGGTCCGACGGGCTCTCCCTCACCGCTGCAGGCTGGCTGCCGCCGACCGTGGTCCGTGACGCAATGACCGCACTTGGCTGGGAAAAAGACTGGATCGGCAAAGCCAACCGCGAAGACCAGACTCTGCCCGTCCTCCAACTGCGTGAAAGCGCCCAGAGGCTCGGCCTCATCCGCAAAATCAAAGGCAAACTCGTCATCACATCCGCTGCTAAACGGCTGCTCGACGATCCCGGAGGACTCCGGTTATTCCTCGCCCGAGCGGTAGTCCACCGGCACCGTCATGATTCCGAGCGCGACGCCACGCTGCTACTCCTCCTCGAAATCGCTGCCGGGAAACGTACCGCATGGGACGACTACCTTGAAGCGGTCGCCTTCGGACTCAGCACACTGGGGTGGAGAACCGGCCCGGGAGCCGAACTGGACCCGCAAACCGTCCAAGGACTCCTCAGCAACGCCCGAGAAGTCCTCCTCAACCTCGGCATGGTCGACGACCGCGGTGGGCTGGAAGCAAACATCGTCACCCCGCAAGGGCAAGCCTTCGCCCGCGCAGCCCTCCAGGCATCGGCTCTGAGGGGCTCTCCCTCACAGCCGCAGGCTGGCTGCCGCCGGCCGTAGTCCGGGAGGCAATGACCGCACTTGGCTGGGAAAAGGACTGGATCGGCAAAGCCAACCGCGAGGACCAGACTCTGCCCGTCCTCCAATTGCGTGAAAGTGCCCAGCGCCTCGGTCTCATCCGAAAAATCAAAGGCAAACTCGTCATCACATCCGCTGCTAAACGGCTGCTCGATGATCCCGAAGGCCTCTTGCTATTCCTCGCTCAAGCGGTAGCCCATCGGCACCGTCATGATTCCGAGCGCGACGCCGCGCTGTTACTCCTCCTCGAGATCGCTGCCGGGAAACGTACCGCATGGGACGACTACCTTGAAGCGGTCGCGCACCCGAAACCAACCAACCGATCGGCAGCAACCCGACACTGACTGAAGAACTCACCGAACGGCTGCCTCATGCAATCCGCCGGGAATTCCGCTCCTACCTCGCCGCCGCGGACCTAGATCACCCCGTGCGAGTGGAAGCTGACGTGGCCGAAGCAATGACAGCACCGTACCTCTGGCTGATCCGACGCATCGGGTCCGACGGGCTCTCCCTCACCGCTGCAGGCTGGCTGCCGCCGACCGTGGTCCGTGACGCAATGACCGCACTTGGCTGGGAAAAAGACTGGATCGGCAAAGCCAACCGCGAAGACCAGACTCTGCCCGTCCTCCAACTGCGTGAAAGCGCCCAGAGGCTCGGCCTCATCCGCAAAATCAAAGGCAAACTCGTCATCACATCCGCTGCTAAACGGCTGCTCGACGATCCCGGAGGACTCCGGTTATTCCTCGCCCGAGCGGTAGTCCACCGGCACCGTCATGATTCCGAGCGCGACGCCACGCTGCTACTCCTCCTCGAA
>NZ_KI914584.1:75255-94103 GCF_000520475.1 Arthrobacter sp. 35/47 | reverse complement strand
GCACCCGAAACCAACCAACCGATCGGCAGCAACCCGACACTGACTGAAGAACTCACCGAACGGCTGCCTCATGCAATCCGCCGGGAATTCCGCTCCTACCTCGCCGCCGCGGACCTAGATCACCCCGTGCGAGTGGAAGCTGACGTGGCCGAAGCAATGACAGCACCGTACCTCTGGCTGATCCGACGCATCGGGTCCGACGGGCTCTCCCTCACCGCTGCAGGCTGGCTGCCGCCGACCGTGGTCCGTGACGCAATGACCGCACTTGGCTGGGAAAAAGACTGGATCGGCAAAGCCAACCGCGAAGACCAGACTCTGCCCGTCCTCCAACTGCGTGAAAGCGCCCAGAGGCTCGGCCTCATCCGCAAAATCAAAGGCAAACTCGTCATCACATCCGCTGCTAAACGGCTGCTCGACGATCCCGGAGGACTCCGGTTATTCCTCGCCCGAGCGGTAGTCCACCGGCACCGTCATGATTCCGAGCGCGACGCCACGCTGCTACTCCTCCTCGAAATCGCTGCCGGGAAACGTACCGCATGGGACGACTACCTTGAAGCGGTCGCCTTCGGACTCAGCACGCTGGGCTGGAGCACCGGCCCGGGAGCCGAACTGGACCCGAGAACAATCCGAGGACTCCTCAGCAACACCAGAGAAGTCCTCCTCAACCTCGGCATCGTCGACGACCGCCGTGGGTTGGAAGCAAACATTGTCACCCCGCAAGCGCAAGCCTTCGCCCGCGCAGCCCTCCAGTCATAACCGCCCGCAACGCCACCAAAGCACCGAGCCGATCGCCAAGAATCGGCTGACCGCTCAAAGCAATAGCACTGGCAGGTCACGAATACACCGGCTCACCAGCAATGGATATCGTGCTCAGGAAGAGGCGCGAGTGTGAGGGCCGCTTCTCCCCCTGCACGGTGAAGCAGGCCGGTGCAGGAGAAGCGCCGCTATTGCTGGGGTTCGCCGGCAATGTTGATCAGCCAGGCGACTCCGAACTTGTCGGTGCACATGCCGAACCGGTCGCCCCAGGGCGCAACCTCAAGCGGAACGGTCACCGTGCCGTCTCCTGACAGACGTTCCCAGTAACCCCGCAGCTCGGCTTCATCCTCGCCGCTGAGCGAAATCGAAAACGTGTTCCCGGGGCGGTAGTCCATGCTGTTCGGCGTGTCGGTTGCCATGAGAACCATGCCGCTGTCCGTCGTCAGCATTCCGTGCATGATCTTGTCCAGCTCACTCTCGTCTTCACTGGCAGAAAAGTCCCGGAAGGTACTGAGCGCCAGTTCACCGCCGAAGACGGACTGGTAGTACGTCATGGCTTCCTTCGCTGTGTCACGGAAGCCAAGGTAAGGGTTAAGGCGTGTGCTCATAGCGGTCTCCTCGTTCGACGTCTGCACCGGCGCCCGGTGTCTTCAACCCGGGGCACACTTCCGGCGCGGTCCGTCACCATAGTGCACCACGAACAGGGCGCGGCGACCAGCAGCCGGCGGCGAACGGAATCAGGCTGTGGCAAACCGGCGCGCAGAACGCTCCCTCGCCTTGGCCGCTTCTTCTTCCCGGTCCTTGGGAGGAGCCGACGTGACCAGTTCGGACAGGAGCCGCTCGGTGATCGAACCGATCTCCTCCACCGCCCTGTCAAACGCCTCCTGGTTGGCCCGGGACGGCTTGGTGGCGCCACTGACCTTCCGCACATACTGAAGGGCCGCGGCGTGCACCTCATCGCTGGTAGCTGCCGGCTGGAAATTGGAAAGTGTCCTGATATTCCTGCACATGCTTCAAGGGTAGATCCACGCGGAGAGCTTGGAACAGATTCACCGGGGCTTTCTAGGCCGGTCAGGCGCAGGCCAGGCGCAGCGGATAGGCCGATTCTCCAGTCGAGAACCATTAGGCTGAGGGCATGAGGCGCGTAAATGCTGGCAGGCGGGACGGAGCCCGGCTAGGGTATCCGGCGTGGCTGGCCGCCGACGTCGTACTGATTTTGCTCTTTGCGATGCTGGGTCACCAGTCGCACTACGGCACGCTTTCCCCCGCCGGAATCGCGGGTACCGCGCTCCCCTTCCTCGCCGCCTATGGTGCAGCCACTGCAGCCCTGCGTCCCTGGCGACATCCCACCGCACTGATGCGCTGTGCCGTTCCGCTGTGGATCGGCACGTCAGCAGGCGGGCTGATCCTCCGTGTTCTTGCCGGGCAGGGCGCGGCGCTGTCGTTCCAGATCGTCGCGGTTTCCGTCCTGGGCCTGTTTCTCATCACCCCCCGCGTTCTTGCAGCGCTGGTGCGCCGTCGCCGCGTCCACTCACCCGCCATCCACTCCCCCAGCAAGAACCAAGGAGCACCGACATGATCACTGCGTTTGTACTCATCCAGACCGATGCCTCCCGGATCCCGGAATGCGCACAGGAAATTTCAGAACTCGAAGGCATCAGCGAGGTGTACTCGGTGACCGGCGAGTGGGACCTCATTGCCATCGCGCGCGTGAATCGGCACGAGGACCTCGCGGACGTTATTGCAGACCGGCTCTCGAAGGTTGACGGTGTGGAGTCGACGACGACCCACATCGCCTTTCGGTCGTACTCGAAACACGACCTCGACGCCGCCTTTTCCCTCGGATTCGAAGGCTGACCCCGGCGTTACTTGCCGGTGACCGCGATCCATCGATCGAGGGCTGCCTGCGCGGCGCCGGAATCGATGGATTCCTCGGCGCGGCGCATGTTGGCCCGGATGCGCTCCACGAGCGGCGCGGCGTGATCTGTATCCAGCGCCGTGAGGCCCGCGGCCGCGTTGAGGACAACGGCGTCGCGGACCGCCCCCTTCTCCCCTGCCAGCAGTGAGCGGACCACCCGCGCGTTGCTCTGGGCATCCGAGCCCCTCAGGGCCTCAACCGTGGCCACCGGCAATCCGAAATCCTCGGGATGGACCGTATGCTCGCTGATGGCCCCACCCCGGACTTCCCACACCGTGGAAGAACCGCTGGTGGTCAGTTTGTCGCGGCCGTCGCTGCCGCGAAACACCAGCGCCCGAACCCCCCTGACGGCGAGAACGCCCGCCATGAGCGGCGCCATCCGTTCGCTGGCGCAACCAAGCGCCTGCGCTTCGACGCCGGCCGGATTGCTGAGCGGGCCCAGGAAATTGAAGGCGGTCGAGACACCGAGCTCCCGGCGCGGCACAGCGACGTGCCTCATGGACGGATGGAACACCTGCGCAAAGCAGAAGGTGATGTTCGCCTCCTCCGCCGATCGGGCGACGTCGGCAACGGACAGATCCAGTCGCACGCCCAGCGCCTCAATGACGTCCGCGGCCCCGGACGATGAGGACGCACCGCGGTTACCATGCTTGATCACGCGGGCACCGGCTCCGACTGCCACCAGCGAGGACATGGTGGAGATATTCAGCGTGTTGAGCCCGTCTCCCCCGGTGCCGACGATATCCAGGGCCGGGCCCGCGACGTCGATCCGGTGCGCCCTGGCAAGCATGGCCTCGACCAATCCGGTGAGCTCCTCGACCGACTCGCCCTTGGCGCGCAGCCCCACAAGGAACCCTGCGATCTGGGCGTGGGACGCGACGCCCTCCATGATCGAGTCCATCGCCCATCGTGTTTGGGCAGCCGTAAGATCCCTGCCCTCGATGAGGTTCGAGATCAGCTGCGGCCAACTGATTGGCGGGGCTTCTGGATCGGAAAACGCGCTCACCCACCTAGGTTATCGACGAAATGTAGAAAGTCAGCACGTTGTTACTCCGCGCCGTTGCAGGCAACGGATGCCCCTGCGCAGCTGGAATGGCGCGCCGACCCCGTTTCGCATTGGTGAACTGGGAACTTTTAGAGACATAATGTCAGGGTGACGACAGCGACCCATGCCCCCAGCTCCACTGCGCATCCAACTCTGAACCGGCCGAATATGGTCTCGGTTGGCACGGTTGTATGGCTTTCCAGTGAACTTATGTTCTTCGCCGGACTATTCGCCATGTATTTCACATTGCGTTCCACCTCCGGCGAACTCTGGGCTGCCGAGACCGAGAAGCTGAATGTGCCCTTCGCCCTGATCAACACGATCATTCTCGTGTCCAGCTCCTTCACCTGCCAGATGGGTGTGTTCGCAGCGGAACGCCTCCAGCCGCGCAGGGTCGGCGGAGTCTTCAATATCGCCAAGTGGGGCATGGTCGAGTGGTATCTCCTGACCTTCCTGATGGGCTCGGTGTTCGTCGCTGTTCAGGCATACGAGTACGCGGAACTGGTCGCTGAAGGCATCACGCTGTCAGCCAACGCCTACGGCTCGTCCTTCTACATCACCACCGGATTCCACGGCCTGCACGTTATCGGAGGCTTGATCGCCTTCCTGTTCATCATCGGACGCGCGTACGCAGCCAAGCGGTTCGGTCACTTCGAAGCGACGTCGGCCATCGTCACCTCGTACTACTGGCACTTCGTTGACGTGGTGTGGATCGGGCTGTTCATCATCATCTACTTCTTGAAGTAGATTGCTCTTGAACCCTTTTCTACCCGGGGTAGAATTAGCGTGGCGGTCGTCAGGGTGGCTGACACCAACCGTGGAACGTACACAGGCAATAAAGAAGGCAGGAAACAGGACGTGAAGGCACTTTCGCAGAGGCGGCGTCACCCCCTGGCAGCAATAGCGCTGCTGCTCATGGGATTGTTGCTTACAGGTGGCATCTACGCCGTTGCAAGCGACGCGAACGAGGCCAAGGCCCAGACCACCGTTTCCGCCACCGACATCGAAGAGGGCGAGAAGCTTTTTGTCGCCAACTGCGCAACCTGCCATGGCATGGGAGCCGCGGGCACCGAGGACGGTCCGTCGCTGGTCGGCGTCGGGGCTGCATCCGTGGATTTCCAGGTGGGTACGGGACGCATGCCCCTCCAGATGCAGGGGCCCCAGGCGCTGCAGAAGCCGGTTCAGTTCACTGACGAGCAGATCCAGCAGATGGCCGCCTACGTTGCCTCGCTGGGCGCTGGCCCTGCCATCCCGGATGAAGAACTCCTCGACACTTCAGGCGAGGGAGTGGATCCGGCAGCCGGTGGTGAACTGTTCCGCGTGAACTGCGCCATGTGCCACAACGCTGCTGCTGCGGGCGGCGCACTGACCCGCGGCAAGTTCGCTCCCGGCCTTGACGGCGTGAGCGAGAAGCACATCTACGAGGCCATGGTCACCGGGCCGCAGAACATGCCTGTATTCAGCGACGCGAACATCACTCCGGAAGACAAGCAGGACATCATTGCCTTCCTCAAGGTGATCGAGGAGCAGGGCTCCCCCGGCGGAGCCGATCTCGGCTCACTGGGACCCGTATCCGAAGGCTTGTTCATCTGGGTAGCCGGACTCGGAGTGATTATCGCTTTCACTGTCTGGCTCACGTCCCGCTCCTCGTAGCGGCCGGGCCTACCCGCAAGAATCAAATTACACAGGATTGATGAGTGAAGTTTCTAAAGAAGGATGAGAGGGATCATGGCCGACCATAGTCACGGCAGCCCGGACAACGCGGTTACCGTAGCTAAGCCTGGTCAGGGTGGCGTGCAGAAGTTCCAGGATCCTGGGCTCCCGCCGCACCGGCCGCGTTTGGCTGACACAGATCCCCGTGCAGAGAAGCGCGCGGAGCGTCAGGTGGGGGTGCTGTTCCTGCTCTCCATCTTCGGAACGCTGCTCTTCTTCTTCGGGTATTTCTTCATCCCGCTGGACCAGACGATCGGCACACTTCGCCTGCAGAACCTCCTGCTGGGACTGGGAACGGCCTTCGCAATGCTCGGTATCGGCGTTGGAATTGTGCACTGGGCCAAGACCCTCATGCCTGACCACGAGATCGCTGAAGACCGTCACGAAATCCGTCCCGAGGCAGACCGCGCCGACGCAGAGAAGATCGTCGGCGACATCCTGGAGGAGTCCGGGATCAAGCGGCGCCCGCTGATCCGGAACACCCTGCTCGGTGCGGGAATCCTTGCAATCTTTCCGGCCATTGCGATCTTCCGCGACCTCGGCCCGCTTCCCGGAGATGTACTTCGCCAGACCATGTGGGATGACGGCGTCCGACTGACCCGCGATCCCAGCGGTACTCCGATCAAGGCCTCGGACGTAACCATCGGCTCGGCGTTCCACGTGATTCCTGAGGGGCTCAACGAGTCCGAGCACAAGCTCGAGGAGAAGGCCAAGGCTGTGGTGCTCCTGATGCGCCTCAACCCCGAGTCCCTCAACCCTTCGCCCGGACGCGAAGACTGGGGTTACGAAGGCATTGTTGCCTACTCCAAAATCTGCACCCATGTGGGCTGCCCGGTAGCCCTTTACGAGCAGCAGACTCATCACCTGCTTTGTCCGTGCCATCAGTCCACCTTCGACCTCACGCAGGAGTGCAAGGTGATTTTCGGCCCGGCCGCACGTCCGCTTCCCCAGCTTCCCATCTCGGTGGATGAAGAAGGCTACCTGGTGGCGACGAGCGACTTCCAAGAACCCGTAGGACCAAGTTACTGGGAGCGTGGCTGACATGAGCAGCTCGGCAGCTGGACAGCAGTACCAGCCCAAGACCAGCGTCGGCAGGATCACCAATTTCGTTGACACCCGTGTCGGCGGATCCGCCATCGTGAAAGAGTTCGGACGCAAGATCTTCCCGGACCACTGGACGTTCATGTTCGGCGAGGTTGCGCTCTACTCCTTCGTCATTCTGTTGCTCTCGGGCACGTTCCTCACTTTCTTCTTTGACCCCTCAATGGCGGAGACCCACTACGACGGCAGCTACGTACCGTTGCGCGGCATTGAGATGTCAATGGCCTACGCCTCGTCGCTTGATATCTCATTTGATATCAGGGGCGGCTTGTTCATGCGGCAGGTCCACCACTGGTCGGCGCTCCTCTTTGTAGCGGCCGTCTCAGTGCACATGCTTCGTGTGTTCTTCACCGGTGCGTTCCGCCGCCCGCGTGAACTGAACTGGGTGATCGGCGGCGTCCTGCTGATCCTGGCTATGGCTGCCGGCTTCACCGGCTATTCCCTCCCGGATGATCTGCTGTCCGGCAACGGCCTGCGCATCATCGACGGTGTGGTGAAGTCGATTCCGGTGGTTGGCACCTACATCAGCTTTTTCCTCTTCGGCGGAGAGTTCCCCGGGACCGTGATCATCCCGCGGCTGTATGTTCTGCATATCCTGCTGATTCCGGCGCTGATCCTGCTGCTGATCGGGATTCACCTCTTCCTGGTGGTGGTCCACAAGCACACGCAGTTCCCCGGCCCGGGCCGCACCAATGACAACGTGGTTGGCTTCCCGGTTGGACCGGTATATGCGGCCAAGGCGGGTGGATTCTTCTTCATCGTCTTCGGCATCATCGCAGCCATCTCGGCGGCCTTCACGATCAACCCGATCTGGAACTACGGTCCCTATGACCCCTCCCCCGTGTCCGCCGGCACCCAGCCGGACTGGTACATCGGATGGGTCGACGGTGCGCTCCGGCTGATGCCCGGAGTGCTGGGCAACTTCCCGTTCGAATGGAACATTCCGTTCCCCTGGGGTACCAATACGCTCTCCCTGAACGTGCTGCTTCCGGCGCTCGTGCCCGCCGGCATCGTCTTCATGCTTCTGTTCGCCTGGCCCTGGATCGAAGCCTGGGTAACCAAGGACCGCCGCGAGAAGCACCTTCTCGATCGGCCGCGCAACGCTCCGACCCGCACCGGCATCGGTGTAGCCGGTGTTGTGTTCTACTGCGTGATGTGGGCAGCCGCCAGCTCCGACCTCATCGCCACGCACTTCATGGTCTCCCTGAACGATGTGACGTACTGGCTGCGGGCACTCCTGTTCATCGGCCCGGTCATAGGATTCATCGCAGCCCGACGCATTGCGCTTGCCCTCCAGCGCAAGGACCGCGAAATCGTCCTTCATGGACGTGAGACGGGACGGATTGTACGTCTTCCGCACGGCGAGTTCATCGAAGTGCATGAGCCGGTGGATGAGTACAAGCGCTACAAGCTGGTCAGCTTCGACTCCCCCGAAGTTCTGTCGGCACAGCCGGATGTCAACGGTCATGTACCCAAGGCTGAAAAGCGGCGTGCCTGGGCCTCACGTTTCTTCTTCGAGGACCGGGTTGCACCGGTTACCCCGGCGGAGCTTGAGCAGGCCCACTCGCATGGGCATCACGGCGAGGTGGCAAGCGAGCACGACAAGGCTGCCATCTCAAGCCACTAGTTTCGGATCAGTTGTAAAAGGATCGGCCACACCAGACGGTGTGGCCGATCCTTTTTGCCGTAGGACACCTCATCCCTGCGGTGTACTGCGGTACGTCGCGCTCGGCGATTCAACTGAACCGTTTGGCCGTGTAGGTCCTGGGCGTACGCACGCCGGGCCGCTGCAGCGGAACCCACAATTTGTACCTGTCCGCCCGATAATACGAAACCGAGTAATCAACCATCGCGCGGGCAACATAGGCGTGCCGCTGGATCTTCAGCAGCGGCGCACCCATTTCCACGTTCAGTAGCCGTGCAATGGACGGCGAGGCGGCCGTTGCCTCCACGGTATCCTCGCCCCATTCCATCACCAGTCCATACTTCTCACTGAGTACGTTATAGAGGGACGTGGGCGGCTCATCCTCAAGAATTCCGGGCACACGATGTGCCGGGATGAAGTTTTCATCAACGCTCATCGGTTCGCGGTCAGCCAGGAGTTGCCTGCGGAACCTGACGACCGGCGCCCCCTGCTCGATCTGGAGTTCCCTGGCGATAAGGGGCGTCGCTGCCATTTGTTCGAAGCTGAGCACCCTCGCATCGGGCACCATGCCGCGCCGGTGCATCTCCTCGCTGTAGGAGGTGAGCTTCATCTGCAGATCGAGCTTTGTGTGGGCCACGAAGGTTCCCAACCCGACGATCCGTTCCAGAACTTCCTCGGCTACCAGAGCATCTATTGCGTGGCGTACCGTCATGCGGGCAACCCCGAAGTGTTCCGTGAGCTTGCGTTCGGACGGGATCGCGGTTCCGGGCTCCGTATGCTCCGTGATGTACTGCCGCAGGGCCTCCCTGAGCTGCACGTGCTTGGCTCCGCTCCCGTCCAGAGTGGTGCGAAGCTCGCTGAGTTTGTTCCGCATGCTGGCTCCTCGATCTGCCACGGTGCGCAGGAGACTGGACCGGTCTGGTCAGTCCATTCTACGCGGCCGCCATGACGGAGATGCGAGGAGGAACGGCCCGTACCCGCCAGGGAAACGCAGAAGGGCCCGCACGCCAGGTGCGGACCCTTTACCGGTTAGAAAGAACGCGCCGATTAGTGCGCGTGGTCTCCCCTGCTGTATTCATAAACCCAACCGACAAGAGCGATTGCGGCGAGTCCGGCGGAGACGTAAAGAATCCACCAACCGGCGGCGAGGCCGAGGAACCCGCCGGCCGCAGAGAGCCCGAGTACCAGCGGCCACCAGCTCCACGGGCTGAAGTGTCCCTGCTCGCCGGAGCCCTCATGGATTTCCGCATCCCTGCGGTCCTCAGGACGCAGCCCTACGCGACGTCCGGTGAATCCCAGGTAGAACCCGATCATTCCGGCGAGGCCACCTACAAGGAGGATACCGAGAATGCCGACCCACTCGGACCAGTTGGTCAGGAATCCGTAGATCAGGGATACCGGGACAAAGAAGGGTACTCCCCAGAAGAAGAGCCGAGTTTCTACCTTCACTTACGCGTCCTTCCGATCAGCGGATCCCAGCAGCTGGCCTGCCGGTGAATGGGGTGTATGCCATTGCGCGAGCTCCGGGTGGTGCAGGTCAAGCGCGGGCCGCTCCGAACGGATGCGGGGCAGCGAGGTGAAGTTGTGCCGCGGCGGCGGGCAGGACGTTGCCCATTCGAGCGAGGCCCCGAATCCCCAGGGATCGTCAACTTCAACCTTGGTGCCGCTGCGCCACGTCACGTAAACGTTCCAGAAGAACGGAATCAGTGAGGCACCGAGCACAAAGGAAGCGATGGTCGAGAACTGGTTCATTGCGGTGAACATGTCCTCGGGCAGGTAGTCGGCGTACCGGCGCGGCATACCGATGACTCCAAGCCAGTGCTGGATCAGGAAGGTCCCGTGGAAGCCGAGGAACAGGAGCCAGAAGTGGATCTTTCCCAGGCGCTCGTTCAGCATCTTGCCGGTCCACTTCGGCCACCAGAAGTAGAACCCGGCGAACATCGCAAATACCACGGTGCCGAAGACCACGTAGTGGAAGTGGGCCACCACGAAGTACGTATCGGACACATGGAAGTCCAGCGGCGGTGAGGCCAGGATAATTCCGGTCAACCCGCCGAAGAGGAAGGTCACGAGGAAGCCGAGGCTCCAGAGCATGGGGGTCTCGAACGTAATCGAGCCGCGCCACATTGTGCCGATCCAGTTGAAGAACTTCACGCCCGTCGGCACCGCGATCAGCATGGTCATGAAGGCGAAGAACGGCAGGAGCACCGCGCCGGTCACGTACATGTGGTGGGCCCATACCGTCACCGACAGAGCAGCGATCGCGATCGTAGCGTACACGAGACCCTTGTAGCCGAAGATCGGTTTACGGCTGAAAACCGGGAAGATCTCGGACACGATGCCGAAGAACGGCAGGGCGATGATGTACACCTCGGGATGCCCGAAGAACCAGAAGAGGTGCTGCCACAGGATGGCGCCCCCATTGTCCGGGTCGAAGATGTGCGCCCCGAACCGGCGATCGGCTCCCAGAGCAAACAGCGCGGCCGCCAGCGGCGGGAAGGCCATCAGCACGAGAATGGACGTGACCAGGGCGTTCCAGGTGAAGATCGGCATGCGCCACATCGTCATGCCCGGAGCACGCATACAGATGATCGTGGTGATGAAGTTCACGGCGCCCAAGATGGTGCCGAAGCCCGATAACGCCAGGCCAAAGACCCACAGGTCCCCACCCACTCCGGGTGAGAATGTTGTATTGGACAGCGGCGCATAAGCGAACCAGCCGAACGATGCGGCGCCCTGCGGGGTGATGAAGCCGGACACCGCGATAGTGCTGCCGAACAGGAAGAACCAGAACGCCAGGGCATTCAGGCGCGGGAAGGCAACGTCCGGTGCACCGATCTGGAGCGGCATGATGACGTTGGTGAAGCCCGCGAACAACGGCGTTGCAAACATCAGCAGCATCACCGTGCCGTGCATGGTGAACAGCTGGTTGTACTGCTCCTTGGTCTGCAGGATCTGCATCCCCGGCTCGAAGAGTTCGGCGCGGATGACCAGCGCCATCACGCCGCCCAGGCAGAAGAAGACAAACGACGCGATCAGGTACATGTACCCGATGGTCTTGTGGTCAGTGGAGGTTATCCAGTTGACGACGATCCGGCCCTTGGACCGCGGGACCACCCGGGGTGCAACGGTAGTGCCGGCGTCCTCGGCGGTGTATTCGTAAGTAGACATCTAATTAATCCTGCCCAATTTGCTCGTCAGCTCCGCTGGGGCTTTCGCCGGTCACAGTCTGCGGATTACGGTCATACTCTTCGCCCAGCTGGCCATCCTCGAGGGTTTCCAGATGCGCTTCGTATTCCTCTTCGGAAACAACCGCCACGTTGAACAGCATTTCCGAGTGGTATTCGCCGCACAGTTCGGCGCACTTGCCCTCGAAGAGGCCTTCACGGGTGGGAGTGAGAGTGATGTAGTTTTCGCGCTCGGGGATCATGTCCCGCTTCTGCAGGAAGGCCGGGATCCAGAACGAGTGGATGACGTCCCGGGCGTTGAGCCGGAATTCGACGGTCTGATCGACGGGTAGGTAGAGCGTCGGCAGCGTCTCGGGTACGCCAGGCTCGCCGTCAAGCTGGGCCTGGACACCGGCGTCGTACTTGTCCTCAAGGACGTAGTTGAAGTCCCAGGACCACTGCTTTCCGCGGACGTCGATGATCACGTCCGGTTCCTCGACGCGGGTGTCGATGGCCTGCTGGTCGCGGTCGGTGAAGTAGAAGAACACCAGGACCATGAACAGAGGGATGGTCAGGTAGAACACTTCCAGCGGAAGGTTGTAGCTGATCTGGCGCGGATAGCCCGTTTCATTACGACGGCGGCGGTAGGCCACGATGCACCAGATGATCAGCCCCCAGGTGATGACACCCACCACCAGGGCAGCGATCCAGGAGTTGACCCACAGGTCAATGATCCGGCCGGTGTGGTCGGTGTTGTCGCGCTCAGCGGGCAACCAACCTTTTTGGACTTCTGATGAACAACCAGACAAGAACAGCGCAGCCACGACCACGAGGCTTGAGACCTTGAAAATCCTTGCGCGTCGGCTGTCGGTTCGGTCCTGCGAACTCACAGACGGCCCTTCCTTTTCTTACGTGCGGTGCCACCGACGGTGGCAGCATCTCCGGTGCACGCCGCTGCTCAAGCCGGAACTCAAACGCGATGCACTTTCAGTTTTACTACTCACTGTAGAGCTTACCCGCAACGGTAGCCATCCTGTGACAGGAAAGCCCCCGTCACGTACCGTTTCGGATACATGACGGGGGCTTTGACACCTGCCCTTTGACGGGCTGTCAGTGGAAGGAATCGCCGCACGCGCAGGAACCGCCAGCGTTCGGGTTGTCGATCGTGAAACCCTGCTTCGAGATGGTGTCCTCGAAATCGATGGACGCACCGGCCAGGTATGGCACGCTCATCCGGTCGACGATCACCTCAACACCGTCGAAATCCCGGACGGCGTCCCCGTCCAGCACCCGCTCATCGAAGTACAGCTGATAAATCAGGCCCGAGCATCCACCGGGCTGGACAGCTACCCGGAGCCGCAGGTCGGTACGCCCCTCCTGCTCCAGCAGGCTTCGCACCTTGCCGGCGGCGACATCGGACAGGTTCACTTCATGGACCGGCAGTTCGGTGTCTGCGGCCGTCTCGGTGGTCGGTTCGCTTGTTGATGTGCTCATGTGTGCGTTCTCCTTAGCTTTGTGCCTGCCGGGCCGGCTCTCGCGCCGGCGAACACGACGCCGGGCGGCATATGGCTAGCGCCTCGCAGCGCTGTCCATTCCATGGTACGTCCGGTGCTCATGGGCTGCCCAGCTGTGTAACGAACCATGCACTTCAAACATTCCGGGGTGCCCCGACATTGAGCCGTGCAAGCATCAGCGCTTCTGCGAGCACCGCCCGCCGGAACTCGCCGAGGTGCAGCGATTCGTTGGCGCTGTGCGCCCGCGAATCCGGATCCTCCACACCGGTCACCAGAATCTGCGCCTCCGGATAGATCTCGGTGAGGTCGGCAATGAACGGGATGGATCCGCCAATTCCGGTCTCGACGGCGTCCGTTCCCCAGGCGGCCCCCAATGCCCACAGGGCGATTTGGGCGGCAGGGCGGTCTGTGTCGGTCGCGAAAGGATTCCCGGATTCTCCGGGGGTGAAGTTGACCGTGGCGCCGAATGGCGCGTGCTTGCTCACGTGCCGTTCGACAGCCGCCATCGCCTCCCGGGGATCCTGGCCGGGCGCAAGCCGGAGACTGAATTTCGCCCGGGCAGAAGGCAGCAGAGTGTTTGATGAAACCGCCACGCCGGGAGCATCGATGCCGATGATCGAGAGTGCGGGCTTGGTCCACAGACGGGACGCGAGGGAGCCCGTGCCTGCGAGCCGGACTCCGTCCAGCACTGAGGCATCGGCCCGATAATCTGCCTCCGGGTACTCAACCCCCGCCGAATCGGAGGCGACGAGCCCTTCGATGGCCACGCTGCCGTCGTCGTCGTGCAGGGATGCGATGAGGCGGGCCAGCAGGGTGGGCGCGTCCAGAACAGGACCGCCGAACATGCCTGAATGCACTGCGTGTTCAAGGACGCGGACCTCGATGGTGCCGTCCACCAGGCCGCGCAGGCTGGTTGTCAGCGCCGGTACCCCGACCTTCCAGTTGCTTGAGTCGGCGACAACGATGACATCCGAACGGAGCAGTTCACGGTGCTCCTCCAGGAACCGGCGGAAGGTGGGAGACCCGGCCTCCTCCTCCCCCTCGATGAACAGCGTGACGCCCACGCCGAAGTCTTCGCCGAGTACCTCGGTGATGGCCCGGATTGCCGCGACGTGCGCCAGGATGCCAGCCTTGTCATCCGCTGCTCCCCTGCCGTACAGCCTCCCATTGCGCTCCTGGGCTGCGAACGGCTCGGTTTCCCACAGCTCTGCCGCACCAGGCGGCTGAACGTCGTGGTGTGCATACAGCAGGACGGTCGGCTTACCGGCAGCGGCCGGTCGCCGCGCCACCACTGCCGGGCCGCCCTGCACACCGCCGTTCTCGACGCGGAGGATCCTGACGTCTTCAATGCCCGTTGACCGCACGAGGTCTGCCACGGCTTCAGCGCTGCGGTCGAGTTCCGCCGGATCGAACGCATCCCAGGCGATGCCCGGGATGGCAACGAGCGATTTCAGCTCATCCACGGTCCGGGGGAACTCGGAGTCCACGCAGGAACGCAGGGCAGCAACGATGGTGTCCGGCAGGGCATCAGTAGATAGCTTGTTCATGCATTTGAGCGTACACAGCCGGGCGGAAGCGCGACCGCCTGGGGCGGGTATCCTAGAAAGGTGTTTGGACGAAAAAAAGACGCTGCACTTGCCGAGAATCCCACTGCGCCCGCCGCCGATGACGCACGCCCGAAGGTGACCGGGAAAGGCGCGCCGACGCCCAAACGCAGCGCCCAGGTTGCAGCACGCAAGCGCCCGCTGGTTCCGAATGACCGGAAGGCGGCGCGCGAGGCGAACCGCCTGGCCCGCCGGGAGGAACAGCTTCGCATGCGCCGGGCGCTTGAGAACGGTGACGAACGGCACCTGCCTTTCCGCGACAAGGGCCCCGCACGCCGCTACGTCCGTGACTACGTTGATGCGCGGTGGAACGTGGCCGAGTTCCTGATGTTCGCCGCCCTGGTCTTCGTGTTCCTCAGTTTCATCCCGAACCTGACGCTTCAGGGATACATCATGCTCACGTTCTGGGTGATCATCGTCGCCGTCGTGATGGACTGCCTGCTCCTCCGCCGCAAGCTCAAGGTCCGGCTGACGGAGAAATTCGGTGAACCCGGCCGGGGTGACCTCTGGTACGGCATTTCCCGCGCCATGCAGATCCGGCGTCTCCGGTTGCCCAAGCCCCAGGTCGGCCGCGGGGAATTTCCTGCCTGATCCGTCGGCTCGACCCGTTCAGCCCCTCAGCGTGCCCCGTTCGCGAGGCCACGGTTGATTGACGAGGCCCAGAACGGTCCCTCGTACAGGAACGCTGTATAGCCCTGAACGAGGGTGGCCCCGGCCTCCAGTCGCTGCCTGACGTCGTCGGCGGTTTCAACTCCCCCCACCGAAATGAGGGCGAGATCCGGCCCGGCGGCCTGCCGCAGCCTGGTCAGTACCTCCAGCGAGCGGTTCTTCAGAGGAGCACCGCTCAGACCGCCGACACCGCAGGCCATCACCGTCTCCGGGTCAGTAACCAGACCCTCACGCGTGATGGTGGTATTGGTGGCGATGATGCCCTCCAACTCCAGCTCCAGCGCAAGCGCTGCAACCTCCTCAATGTCCTCATTGCTCAGATCCGGCGCGATCTTCACCAGCAGCGGAACGTGTCTGCCGGCACTTTCGTCAGCGGCTTTGCGGACAGCCTTCAGCAAGGGCCGGAGGGAGCGGACACTCTGCAAGAGCCGCAGGCCGGGAGTGTTCGGCGAACTGACATTCACCACGAGGTAGTCGGCGACGGGCGCCAGAGCCTGGGCGGAAACGCGGTAATCGGCGATGGCGTCGCGGAGATCCACCGTCTTGGTCTTGCCGATATTGACTCCGATGACCGGGCGCAGGTCCGGGTACCGGCGCTGTAGGGCCTTCCGGGCTGCTGCGATCCGCGGGGCGACAGCGGCCGCACCGTCATTGTTGAAGCCCATGCGGTTGATGACAGCGCGGTCCTTGACCAGCCGGAACAGACGGGGCTTCGGGTTGCCCGGCTGAGCCTGCCCTGTGATGGTGCCCACTTCGATGTGCCCGAATCCAAGGTCCGTCAGCGCCACGATGCCGTGGCCCTCCTTGTCGAAACCGGCTGCCAGCCCGAACGGCGATGGGAAGGTGACGCCGAAAGCCGTGGTGCGCAGTTCGGGTGAAGCCCGCGTGAGGCGGCGCAGCACGCTGCCCGCAGGAGTGCTGCCGGTCCAGCGGATCAGCCGGAAACCGATCCGGTGCGCGCGTTCAGGGTCCATACCGCTGAACACGACGCGGAAGAAGGCAGGGTAAATACGCATGAACCAAAGTTGCCACGGCGCCTGCCGCTTCACCAAGTTGATGCCGGCGTCGATATCCTCGATCAATGGGCATCAACTGGCAGCCGGATCATTTGGGTGACGGCTTCGCGCTCACGGAGCTCGACCTTGGCGCCGACGAGGAAGGCCCCTGCGTAGCGACGCTGGTCTCCTATACCCCGCCTGCGGTCACCGAACCGCGTGATCTGCGCACCACGGCACGCAGGATGATGCACCGGCTCGGTCTACGCCCTGAGCTGCCGGATCCGATACAGGCTGTGCTCTATGTGCACGGCTGGAGCGACTACTTTTTCCAGCACGAGCTCGCGCATTTCTTCACCGAACGCGGTATCGCCTTCTACGCGCTGGACCTGCGGAAATTCGGCCGCAGCCTCCGGGACTGGCAGACCCCCGGTTACGTGACGGACCTGTCAGCGTACGACGACGACATCAACGCCGCGCTCGCGGCGCTCACCGCCGACATCGAAGTGCGGACTGGGGCACCGCCGTCGGGCATCTCGCTCATGGCGCATTCGACCGGTGCCCTTGTCGCCTCCCTGTGGGCGCACCGCTTTCCAGGCCGGGTGACCGCCCTGATGCTGAACAGCCCCTGGCTCGATATCCAGGGCAGCGCCATCCTCCGCACAACCACCCAGGGCCTGTTGGAACCGATCACCCGTTTCCGCCCCAAGGCACGGCTCAAGCTTCCGGAATTCGGTTTCTACTGGCGAAGCATCAGCAATCAGGCCGACGGCGAATGGGAACTGAACGGACTCTGGCGTCCGCAGTTCGGTTTTCCCATCCGCGCGGGTTGGCTGACCGCGGTGCTCAACGGGCATGGGCAGGTGCGGCGCGGACTGTCCATTGAGGTCCCCATCCTGGTGCTGGCCTCCGCACGCTCAACCATCAGCCCGGTATGGAATGAGGCGATGCTCTCCTCGGACAGCGTGCTGGACGTGACGGTGATGACGCAGCGCGCTCTCCAGCTCGGTCCGCATGTCACCGTGTGCCGGTTCGACGGCGCGCTGCATGACACGCTGCTGTCCGCCGGGCCGGTGAGGCAACAGGTCTACACGGCGATCGACCGCTGGATTGGCTGCTACGGCAGGCCGGCGCAGTGCTGAGGTCAGGTCCTGGCCCTGTCAACCGCTCCACCGTAGCGCCGGTCGCGGGAGGCGTATTCCTCGACAGCCCTCCACAGGGTGCGGCGGTCGACGTCAGGCCACAGCACGTCCATGAACACCATTTCCGCGTACGCCGACTGCCACAGCATGAAGTTGGAGGTGCGCTGCTCCCCGGAGGTACGCAGGAACAGGTCGACGTCAGGGAGGTCCGGCTCGTCCAGATAGCGCTGGACGGTGTTCTCGGAGACGGACGAGGCCCTGAGCCTGCCGGCTGCCACGTCCTCGGCGATGGCACGCGCGGCATCGGCGATCTCAGCACGTCCCCCGTAGTTCACGCACATGGTCAGCGTGCAGACCGAGTTGGACCGGGTGCGCTCCTCAGCCACCTCGAGTTCATTGATGACCGAGCGCCAGAGCCGCGGGCGGCGGCCTGCCCACCGGATCCGCACGCCCCATTCATTCAGCTGGTCACGTTGCCGCCTCAGGACGTCCCGGCTGAATCCCATGAGGAACCGCACCTCTTCCGGGGAGCGTTTCCAGTTTTCGGTGGAGAACGCATAGACGCTGACATGGCTCACCCCGATGTCGATCGCACCGGCGATGACGTCGAGGAGTGCTGCCTCACCGGCCCGGTGCCCCTCCGTGCGCGGCAACCCGCGCTCATTGGCCCACCGTCCGTTGCCGTCCATGACGATCGCAACGTGGGCCGGAACCAGTTCAGCAGGTAGCGGCGGCGGGACCGCACCGCTGGGATGCGGCCAGGGCTGCACCGGCACGCTGGGGGATGTTGTCACACACGCTCCACATGTTTGAGAGACTTTACTGCTCGTTCCAGATGCCACTGTACGTAGGCGGCAACCAGTCCCGCACTCTCCCGCCGGGCGGAATCCACGGCTGCGTCCGCCACCGGCCAGTCGCCTGAGAGGAGTGCGCCCAGAAGGATCATGGTCTCCGGCGATGGGGAGGCCGCACCGGGGGGCCGGCACGAGGCGCACACCGCACCGCCCAGTGCAGCCGAGAACGCCGTATGGGGCCCGGGCGCGCCGCACCGCGCACAGTCGGTGAAGCTCGGCGCCCAACCGGCCGTGGAAAGAGCACGAAGGAGGTAGGAGTCGAGAATCAGCTCGGCTGGATGGAGGCCCCTGCTGAGCGCGGACAAGGCGCCGATCACGAGCCCGTACTGGGCGCCGGCGGATTCGCCGTCCGCGTCTGTCAGCTTCTCTGCAGTCTCGGCGATCGCCGCGGCGGCCGTATAGCGCGAATAGTCGGCGGCGATCCCGTGCCCATAAGCGCCGCGCGTCTGCGCCTGCGTCACGACGTCGAGAGTGCGCCCGGCGACAAGCTGCAGGTCGACTGTCATAAAGGGTTCAAGCCGGGCACCGAACTTGCTGCTGGTCCGGCGTACGCCCTTCGCGACGGCGCGCACCTGACCGTGTTCGCGCGTCAGGAGCACGATGATGCGGTCGGCCTCACCGAGCTTGTAGGTGCGCAGCACGACACCTTCTGCGCGATAGCTCCGCGACGCGAATGAATTGGGCACGTCTTATTTTCCCACTCGCCGGGCCGGGCACGGCCTTCG
>NZ_KI914584.1:67449-75155 GCF_000520475.1 Arthrobacter sp. 35/47 | reverse complement strand
GGCTGCCGGCAGGAATGCTAGCTGCGATCCCGGATGGCGCGGTTGACTGCGGAGACGACAGCCTTCAGCGAGGCCATGGTCGAGTTGGAATCGATGCCGATGCCCCAGAGCACCCGCTCCCCCACAGCACACTCCACGTAGGCGGCCGCCCTGGCATTGCCGCCCGAGGAGAGCGCGTGTTCCGTGTAGTCCAGCACGCGCACATCCACGCCGTCCTGTCCAAGGATCGCCAGGAGGGCGTCGATCGGTCCGTTGCCCTGGGCGGTTCGTCGCTGCTGGACGCCGTCGGTCAGCAGCGTGGCCGTCAGGTTGAACCGGCCGTCCTCGGAGGTGTCCGTGTTGGTGGACGTCAGGACATAGTGGCCCCAGGAACCGTTCCGGGACGGAAGATACTCGTCCTGAAAAATTTCCCACAGCTCGGCCCCGCTGACTTCGCCGCCGACCATGTCCGTGCGGCGCTGGACCACTCCCGAGAACTCGATCTGCGCCCGCCGCGGCAGGTCCAGGCTGTGTTCGTGCTTGAGCAGGTAGGCCACTCCGCCCTTGCCGGACTGGGAATTGACGCGGATCACGGCTTCGTAGGAACGTCCGATATCCTTCGGATCGATCGGCAGGTACGGCACGGCCCAGGGAATTTCCTCAACTGTCTTCCCTGCCGCCTGGGCATCCGACTCCATGCGCTCGAAGCCCTTCTTGATGGCATCCTGGTGGGAGCCGGAGAAGGCGGTGAATACCAGGTCCCCGCCGTACGGAGAACGCTCGGGGACATTGAGCTGGTTGCAGTATTCGGCCGTTCGGCGGATGTGGTCCATGTCGGAGAAATCGATCTGCGGATCGATGCCCTGCCCGTACAGGTTCATGCCGAGGGTCACGAGATCCACGTTGCCGGTGCGCTCGCCGTTGCCGAACAGGCATCCCTCGATCCGGTCGGCGCCCGCAAGATACCCCAGCTCCGCGGCCGCTACACCCGTGCCGCGGTCATTGTGCGGGTGAAGGGAGAGGATGACGGCGTCGCGGTCGGCCAGGTTCCGGCACATCCACTCGATGGAATCCGCGTACACGTTGGGCGTCGCCATCTCCACCGTCGCCGGCAGGTTCAGGATCATCTGGCGGTCCGAGGAGGCCTCGAAGACAGCAGCCACCTCGTTCGAGATCCGCGCCGCGAACTCAAGTTCAGTACCGGTGAAGGACTCCGGCGAGTATTCGTAGGTGATGTGGGTGTCACCCATGTTCTCCTCGAACTTGCGGCACAGCCGCGCGCCGGTCAGTGCGATATCGACGATGCCGTCCATGTCCTGGTTGAAAACCACCCGGCGCTGCAGTACCGACGTGGAATTGTAAAGGTGAACGATGGCCCGGTCCGCGCCCTCGATGGACTCGTAGGTGCGCTCGATCAGGTGTTCGCGCGCCTGCGTGAGCACCTGGATGGTCACGTCATCCGGAATCCGGTCGCCCTCAATGAGCTGGCGGACAAAGTCAAAGTCGGTCTGTGATGCCGAGGGGAATCCCACCTCGATTTCCTTGTAGCCCATCTGCACCAGGAGGTCGAACATCTTGTGCTTGCGTTCGGGGCTCATGGGATCAATCAGCGCCTGGTTGCCGTCACGGAGATCCACGGCGCACCAGCGCGGTGCCTTGGTGATGAGCTTGTCAGGCCAGGTGCGGTCCGGCAGTTCCACGGTGATCTGATCCTGGAACGGAACATATTTGTGGAACGGCATTCCGGATGGTTTCTGTGCATTGCGCATGGCGACTTGGCCTTTCCTTGGGTGAGCGTGCAGGGCTCGGGCTTTCCAGGGTGGTGGCCGGCAACACAGACTCCGCAGCGGGGGTTCGGCCTGCGACATGGTAGTCAGAATTGACTAGACAGTCGGTTGAGCCCCGCCACGGCAGCTAAGAAGGAGCAGCTCTGCGCGCACAATTCAACACTAGCACGGCCCCTAGGATGAGAAGACGCACCAACGAAGGAGCTTCCATGGCCGCTTCCGGCATCAATCTCGCGAATATCGACTCCGATGTCCGCCCCCAGGACGACCTCTTCCGCCACGTCAACGGCGGCTGGCTACGGTCCACGCCCATCCCCGATGACCGCGCACGGGAAGGCTCGTTTTCCCAGCTTGCCGATGCCGCAGAGCTGGCAGTGCGGCACATCGTGGAGGACGCGGCGGCAGCCCGGGACGACGACGGCGACCGCTTCCGCATTGGGACCCTGTTCGGAGATTTCATGGACACGGACCGTCTGGCGTCAGAAGGCGCCGCACCCGTTCAGCCCCTGCTCGCCGAGATCGATGCGGCCGGGACGGTCGAGGAGCTGGTCCGCCTCGACGCCCGGCTGACGCGGGCGGGCGCCGCAGGCATTGTGCTTCCCTACGTCAGCAACGACGCCGGTAATCCGGAACGCTACCTGCTGCACCTCTACCAGTCGGGTCTCGGGCTTCCGGACGAGTCCTACTACCGCGAGGAAAAGTTCGAGGAGGCCCGGTTGGGCTACGCCGAGCTGCTGCACCGGCTCTTTGAACTGGCCGGAAGGCCCGAGAGCCGTGCGGCTGCGGCGACCGTGTTCGATCTGGAGGCGAGGCTGGCCGCGTCGCACATGGACACCGTCACCAGACGGAATCCGCAGGCCACCTACAACCTCCGGGCCACCGGTGAACTGACCTCTGCCACGCCGCACCTGGGAACCTGGCTGACTGAGCTGACGGCCGGCGTCGGGCTTCCCGACGAGCTCATTGTGAACCAGCCCGATTACCTTGCCGCGCTGATGGTGAGCCTCGATGAGGTTCCGCTTTCAGCCTGGAAGAGCTGGCTTGCAGCGAGGGTGCTGCTCCACGCGGCCCCGTTCCTCAGCGACGACTTCGTGGACGCGCATTTCTCCTTCTACGGCACGAGACTCAGCGGCACGCCCCGGCTGAAGGAACGGTGGAAGCGCGGTGTGGCGGTCGTCGAGGGCGCGCTCGGCGAGGCGGTCGGGCGTGAATACGTCTCGCGGCATTTCCCGGAGTCACACAAGGCCACCATGCGCCGGCTGGTGGATAACCTTCTGGCCGCTTATCGCGAGCGGATCACGCACCTCGAGTGGATGAGCGGAGAAACCCGCGAGCGTGCGCTGGAGAAGCTCCGCCTGTTCACCACGAAAATCGGCTACCCGGACCGATGGATCGACTATTCTTCCCTGCGGATCGTACCCGGCGACCTGTACGGTAACGTACGCAGGTCCACCGAGTTTGAAACGAACCGGCAGCTGGAGAAACTGGGCGGGCCGATCGACCGCGGCGAGTGGCACCTCACACCGCAGACCGTAAACGCCTATTACATGCCGACCATGAATGAGATTGTCTTTCCAGCGGCCATTCTCCAGCCTCCTTTCTTCGATGCAGACGCGGACCCGGCAGCGAACTACGGCGCTATCGGAGCCGTCATCGGGCATGAAATCGGACACGGTTTCGATGACCAGGGCTCACAGTTTGACGGAACCGGTGCCCTGCACAACTGGTGGACGGAAGCGGACAGGACGGCGTTCGAGGCCCTCACGGGGCAACTGGTCACCCAGTACGCTGCCCTCGCACCCGCGGAGGCACCCGATCACCCGGTCAATGGGAAACTTACCCTCGGCGAGAATATCGGAGACCTCGGCGGGCTGGGTATCAGCCTGGCCGCCTACGTGATCAGCCTGGAGGGAGCCGAACCTCCGGTGATCGACGGATTGACCGGGATCCAGCGGTTCTTCTTTTCCTGGGCGGAGTGCTGGCGGCAGAACATCCGACCCGAAGAGGCGGCACGGCGCATCGCGATCGACCCGCACTCGCCGAACGAATTCAGGTGCAACCAGGTGGTACGCAATCTGGACGAATTCCATGACGCTTTCTCCGTGACCGCTACTGACGGACTGTGGCTGGCCCCGGAAGATCGCGTGCGGATCTGGTAGCGCTCAGGACTGGCAGGTGACCTGCGCGGCCGTCTGGCCGCGCAGGTCACCGGTGACGCCCTCGGTCCTGATGACCTCGCCCTCGGTGAAGTCGCTGCCCACGGACAGCTCCAGCCCCACCGTGGTGGCGCTCGGTACCACCTGGACCTCTGCCAGCCCGAACAGCTCTGCGACGGCGGGGCCGATTCCCTCGTAACCCGGGCCGACGAACAGCTGCGTTGCCGGGAGATCGGTTGCATCCGCCACGGTCGCCTGCGTGTAGCCTTCGGCAAGAAGCACCTCCTGGAGCTCCTCACCGCGGTCGGACTCCCCGGATGCGTTAAGCACGGTAATGGGCACCAGCGCCGGGTCGAACCCGAGTTCCTCCGCGGTTTCAGTGGGCTCGGGCTCGGGCTCCTCTTCGGGTCCGGCGCTGCTGCTGGGGCTTGCGGTTGCCGAGGGTGCCGGCTCCTCCACCGGCTTGGTGATGTCCCGGTCCTGGCGCAGTGCGGAGAACAGGTCGTCCGCCTTGTCCTCGTCGAGGACAAGGCGGTTGGTGTCCGCCTCGTACGGAACCACCGGCACCGTCACGAAGGCTACATTGCCCAGGTCGACGTCCTGCAGGCGGCCGGCGAGTTTGAGCAGCTCCGGTATTTCCACCAGCCCGTCGTCGACCGTCAGGTTCTGCGTGACGGCTTCTGCGATTGAGTAGAGGCGGGGAATATTGTTCAGGGTGCCTTCCTCCTTGATCTTCCGGGCGAGGGAAGCGAGGAATGCCTGCTGGGCACGGATGCGCCCCTCGTCTCCGCCGGTGCCGAAGGAGTGCCTGGTCCGCAGGAAGGCCAGTGCCTGCTCGCCCTCGATCTCGCTGGTCCCTGCCGGCAGCTGCAGTCCCGAGTACTCGTCGTCGACCTTCTGGTTGACGCAGACCTCTACACCGCCCACCGCCTTGGAGAGCTCTGTGACGGCATTGAAGTCGGCCATCATGAAGTGGTCCACCTGAAGTCCGGTCACCTCGTTGATGGCCGCTACCGTGCAGCCGGGCCCTCCATTTGCCAGGGAGCTGTTGAGCTGTCCCAGCGCCATGGAATCGCTGGACTCGCCTGTCCCCGGGTTGACGCAGGCGGGTAGCGGAACCATGAGGTCACGAGGAAAACTCACCATGGTGACGTTGCTTCGGTCGCCTGACATGGTCATCAGCATCATGACGTCCGCCTGGCCCTCTTCATCCTCCGCGTCCCCACCCTGGCCCGCCCGGGTGTCGCTGCCGATGATGAGGATCTGGACCGGGTCCCGGCTGAGGTCCACCGGAAGCTGTGTCTCGCCGTCGGTCGAGAGATTCAGGGGTTGCGTCGCCACGTTGCCCTGAAGTCGCACCACGGACAGCGCGACGAATCCCACAACGGCGACGAGCACCGCAACGAGTGAGATCGCGACAATCTGCAGTACGGGCACCCTGCCCCGGCCGAGGTGCCGCCCGCCCGCGCCCAGCCGGATGCCATCCGGGGAGCCGGTCTGCCCACCGCCGGGTACGCTCATCAATCTCTGGCCTTTCAGGTCGTTTCAAACGCATGGCCCCCGTAGAGCGGGGCATCTGTAGCACAACGAGCAGGTGCCCGCCGAAGTGCCCGGACGTGGGCAGCGGAGCCGCAACGGCTAGAAACCGAGCTTCACCAGCTGCCTGGGATCACGCTGCCAGTCCTTGGCAATTTTCACATGCAGGTCGAGGTACACCCTTGTACCGAGCAGAGCCTCGATACCCTTCCTCGCCGTGGTCCCGACCTCCCGCAGCCGTGCGCCGCCCTTTCCGATGATGATCGCCTTCTGCGACGGACGTTCGACGTAGAGGTTGACCCGTACATCAAGCAGCGGGTTGTCGTCGCTCCGGCCCTCACGTGGCACGATCTCCTCCACCACCACGGCCAGGGAGTGTGGCAGCTCATCGCGGACGCCTTCCAGCGCCGCTTCCCTTACCAGCTCAGCGACCATGACAGCCTCCGGCTCGTCCGTGAGTTCTCCGTCCGGATACAGCGGCGGCGACTCCGGCATATGCGAAGCGAAAACATCGGCCACTGTTGACACCTGATAGCCGTCCACCGCCGAAACGGGTACGACGTCGGCCCATCCGTCGGCGCCCAGAACCTCACGGCCCAGCTCGGTGACGGAGAGCAGCTGACGGGCGAGTGCTTCCTTGCTCACGAGGTCGGCTTTGGTGACGACCGCAATGATCGGTTTCCGCTGCAGCCTGGCCAGCTGGGCTGAGATGAAGCGGTCGCCGGGCCCCACCTGCTCATTCGCCGGAAGACAGAACCCGATGGCATCCACTTCTGCGAGAGTGTCGGCGACCAGGTCGTTGAGCCGCTGTCCGAGGAGCGTCCGCGGGCGGTGCAGGCCTGGCGTGTCCACGAGGATGAGTTGTGCGTCCTCACGGTGGACGATGCCGCGGATGGTATGCCGTGTGGTCTGGGGTTTGGCCGAGGTGATAGCCACCTTGTGCCCGACGAGCGCATTGGTCAGGGTGGATTTCCCTGCGTTTGGCCGGCCGACCAGCGAGATGAAGCCCGCCCGGTATTGTTGGGTGCTCATGTGTTTTCCACCGTTTCCCTTGAGTCTTCATTGAGCTGGTTCGGCTGCGCCTCGTCGTCCGGAGTGCGTTCGACCCGCCAGGCAAGGATGTGCGAGACACGGTTGCGCCGGCCCTCGACCCGCTCTGCCCGCAGCGCGATGTCGCCGACCTGCACTTCACTTCCGACGATGGGAACGCGCCCGAGTGTTTTCGCCAGGAGGCCGCCGACTGTATCCACCTCGTCATCCTCGAGGTCCAGGTCGAAGAGTTCACCGAGATCGTCGATGCTCATGCGTGCGCTGACGCGGAACCCGCCCTCGGGCAATTGCTCCATCTCGGGCACTTCGGAGTCATATTCATCGACGATCTCGCCGACTATCTCCTCGATGAGGTCTTCCAGAGTGACGAGGCCGGCGGTACCGCCGTATTCGTCGATGACAATTGCAACGTGGGTCGATTCACGCTGCAGCTCCTGGAGGAAATCCCCCACCGGCTTGGACTCCGGCACATAGCGGACGTGGCGGCATACCCCGTCAACCGGATCACGCTCGCTAGGGTTGTTGCCGTTCAGGACGGCCACCACATCCTTCAGGTACAGGATCCCGCGGACGTCATCAGCGTTGTCGCCGATGACCGGCACCCGCGAATAGCCTGACCGGAGAAAAAGCGACATCGCCTGACGCAGCGTGGAGCCTGCCTCGATGGACACCATGTCTGTGCGCGGCACCATCACTGACCGGACCTTGGTATCTCCGAGCTCGAAAACCGAATGGATGAGCTCGGCTTCACTGTCCTCGATCATTTCGGCCTCGTTTGCCCGGGACAGCAGCTCCCGGAACTCCTCCTCGGTGAAGAACGCTGCCTCAGCGCGGGCCGAGCCCGGGGACAGTGCGCTTCCGATTCCAACCAGCCAGCGGGGAATGGGCCCCAGGATGGACCGCAGGACACCCACCAGCCGGGCCGTGAGCGGCACCAGTTTCGCCGCGTGGGTGCGTCCCAACTGACGCGGGGAGACACCCACCAGCACAAATCCCAGTCCGGCCATGGTCACGGTGGCCAGCAACCCGGCAATCCAGATGTTGTCCAGCACATCAGCGAACAGAAGCGCCACGGCCACCGCTGCAGCCATTTCGAACCAGACCCGCCAGAAACGCAGCGCGTGCAGGTGCGCCACGGGTGACTCGAGGATGCGCCGGACCGGCTCCCCCACCGGTCCGTTCAGGTGGGACTCGGCCT
>NZ_KI914584.1:49977-67349 GCF_000520475.1 Arthrobacter sp. 35/47 | reverse complement strand
CTCGGCCTCCTGCCGCGGCAGGTAACTGAAGGCCGCCTCGGCAGCGGTGACAAGAGCGGCAATCAGGACAAAAACGATAGCCATCAGGGCCAGGAGTAACACGATCATGGTGACGACGGCTCCGATGCTGCGAGCGTGGTCACTGGGTGGTTTCCCGGGGGGCCGCGCCGCCCAGGAAATCGGCGAGCAACTGACGCTGGAGTCCGAACATCTCCTTCTCCTCTTCGGGCTCGGCGTGATCGAACCCGAGAAGGTGGAGCATCCCGTGGGTGGTGAGGAGCAGGAGTTCCTCGTTCATGCTGTGTCCGGCGGTACCCGCCTGCGAACGCGCCACTTCCGGGCACAGGACAACGTCGCCGAGGATACCCGACGCGGTGGGACGGGTTGCCGTGCCCGGCCGCAGCTCGTCCATGGGAAAGGAGAGGACGTCGGTCGGTCCCGGCTCGTCCATCCACTCGATGTGGAGCTTCTCCATTGCCTCGACGTCCACCAGGATGATCGACAGTTCCGACTCCGGGTGGACGTAGAGGCGCTCGAGCACGTGGCGGCCAAGGCGCACCAGGGCTTCGTCATCCACCTCGACGCCGGATTCGTTGTTTACCTCAATGCTCATGGCGACCCGCCTTCGCTGTGCCCCGCCGGCCGTTCATGGACACCCGCTGCGACTCATCCCAGGCACTGTAGGCAGAGACTATGTCCCCGACGAGGCGGTGGCGAACGACGTCGGTCGCATCCAGGATGGAGAACGCAACGTCATCAACGCCCTGCAGGATTTCGCTCACGACGCGCAGGCCGGAACTGGTCCCGCCGGGCAGGTCGACCTGGGTGACGTCACCGGTGACCACCATTCTGGAACCGAAGCCGAGCCTGGTGAGGAACATCTTCATCTGCTCCGGAGTGGTGTTCTGGGCCTCGTCGAGAATGATGAACGCATCATTGAGGGTGCGCCCCCGCATGTACGCGAGAGGCGCTACTTCGATGGTCCCGGCCGCCATCAGCCGTGGGATTGAATCGGGGTCCATCATGTCGTGCAAAGCGTCGTAGAGCGGCCGCAGGTAGGGATCGATCTTGTCGTTGAGGGTGCCCGGCAGGAACCCGAGTCGCTCCCCCGCCTCCACCGCCGGACGGGTAAGGATGATCCGGTTGACCTCCTTGTGCTGGAGCGCCTGCACCGCCTTTGCCATTGCCAGGTAGGTTTTGCCCGTACCGGCCGGACCGATGCCGAAGACGATGGTATGAGTGTCGATCGCCTCGACGTAGTTTTTCTGGTTCACGGTCTTCGGACGGATGGTCCTGCCCCGGGAGGAAAGAATGTTCATCGACAGCACGTCGGAGGGCTTCGCCGCGCCCTGCGTCTTCAGCATGAAAAGCAGCTGTTCGAGCACTTGTGCCGTAACCGGCGTCTGGCTGGCCGCAAGGCTGCGAATCTCGCCGATCAGGCGCTCGGTGCGACCGACGTCCGTGGGAGGGCCGGTGATGGAGAGTTCATTGCCGCGGACGTGAAGACTGACTCCGGGGAACGCGCCTTCGATCATCGCGAGGGCTTCATCGTTGGCACCCAGCGACTGCACCATCTGGTCCGCCGAATCGAATTGGACAACCCGGCTGTCCAGGCCCGCTGCCCCCATACCCACTGCAGAATCCGTCATAGTATCGGCCCGCGGGCCTTCCATCTCTCCTTGTGCCGCCGGAATCACCGGTGATGTGCGTGTCCGGGTCCGGAACGGGCCCTGCTACTAGCGTACCGCCGCGGGCCTGCCACCGCTCGCACCAGCCCCTCGCCGGAAGCGCCTCCGGAGCAAATATCTCAGGAACGCAACGGCCCGATATCGATCGCGTTTCAGTCAGGCGGCGATTCGGGAAAAGCACCCGGCAGAGGGTGTTTCCTGTGCCAAGCTGGATTGGGAGTGCGCGCAGCAGGATCCGTTGCTGCCGACATTAACCCACAAGCGGCGGCACCTGACCCGGTGAAGCCCATCAGAGCGAACCGGCAGGATGGAACGGGAGGAGCAGGAACAGGTGTCTCCCTTCCTTCTTCCCCGATGCAGGCCCGCAGCGCCGGCGAGGGCCGCTGTCTTCGTTGCGGTGGCTCTCGCGCTCCAGGCCTGCACTGTCCAGGCGCCGACCGGCCCTGACGCGGCGATCACCTCTGAAGCGGAAGTGCTGCTGGAATCCGCGGCGAGTATGCCCGAAGTTGCCCTGCGAAGCCCCGCTGCCGTGGACGCCGCTCCCCTTCTTCCCGTGTATTGGCTGGGCGACCGGAACGGGCTTCTGTACCGGGAATTCCTCCCCGCCGAGTCGACGGGGGATCCGGTTGCAGCCGCCGTCCAGGCAATGACCAGCGCCGAGCCGCTCGATCACGACTACTACAGCCCGTGGCAGCCCGCCTCGTCGGTCAACACCTCCATCTCACCGGACAACGTGATCACGGTAGATATCTCCTCGGATTCCTTCACCGCGGGAATCGATGCGGCCGCTGCCGGCCAGGCGATCCAGCAACTGGTGTACACAGCGACGGCCGCCGCAGCCAATTCGGGACTCGTCTCGGGCGGCAATCCGAGCAGTGTGCGTCTGCTGGTCGACGGCAAAGCCGGTTATACGGCGTTTGGACATATCGGCCTGGGAGCGGTGCTGCAGCGGGACGTAAGCGCAGTTGCGCCCGTCTGGATCATCAACCCGCAGGACGGATCGGTCCGCAGCGACCGCACGGTGATCATCCAGGGCAGCACGACGACGACCCACACCGGTCTTGAATGGCGCGTGCGGCGGGTGGACGGCGGCGGCGTGCCGGCGGAGGATGTGGTGGCGGGAACGGTCCCGGTGGAAGAGGGGACCGGCACGGTAGGGCTGTACGAGTTCAGCGTCGCGCTGGAACAGGGCACCTACCTCGTGGAGGTCTACGAGGGTTCAGAAACCGAGCCGGCGTCGGGGCCGGCAGAAAACGCAATCGCCGACGACAAGTTGATCAGCCTCAGCTGAGGCGCGGTTACCAGCGGCCCGAGAGCTGGTTCAGCACCGCGATCGCAGCAGGACCGGCTGTGGATGCACGGAGTACATTGCTTCCGAGCTGAACCGCAACAGCGCCCTGATTCACAAAGAGCTCGACTTCCTGCGGACTGATGCCGCCCTCTGGACCCACAATGACCGCTACAGTTGCAGCGCCCATCGCCGGCGTGCGCGCCCAGTATTGCGCAAGTGACAGCTCGGCGTCCTCATGCAGCAGGACCGGGCACTGCACTCCGGCCAGCCAGCGGGCAACTCCGCGCGAATCCAGGACGTCGAGGACCTCCGGTAGGCGGGTGCGCCGGCTCTGCTTGGAGGCAGCACGGACCAGGGATTCCCATTTCAGGCGCCCCTTGGCCGCCTTCTCGGCGCGCCACCGGACAATGCTGCGGTCCGCCTGCCACGGCAATACTGCATCGACGCCCAGTTCAGTGGCTGCCTCCACTGCCAGCTCCCCGCGGTCTCCCTTGGCAAGCGCCTGCACCAGAACAAGCCGTGTTTCAGGCGGCGGATCGAATGAAACCGCATCAACCCTTAGTACGACGGCGTCGGCCGCGGAATCAACTACGGTGCAGCTCAGACGGTGGCCGCTGCCGTCCACCACGTCGATCGACTCTCCAGTGGCGATGCGCTTCACTGTGGCGGCGTGATGGGCTTCCGCGCCCCGCAGCGTGAGGCTGGAGCCGGCAACGGCCCCCTGGACAGCGGCAGGATCCCCGAAGAAGGCCTGGTTGGTCACGGCTGCCGGTCAGAGGTTCCCGAGCCGCTCGCGCAGCCGCGCGAAGACACCCGACCCGCTGCTTGCCAGCTGGCCATCCGTGAACTGTTCGCCGCGCAGTTCAGCGAAGCGTCGGAGAAGCTCTTCCTGTGCGCCGTCGAGATTGCGCGGTGTCTCGACACTGAGGTGGACCAGGAGGTCCCCCCGCCCGTAACCACGCAGGTGTGTGACTCCGAGGCCCTTCAGGGTGATCACCTCACCGCCCTGCGTACCCGGCCGGATGGTGAGCTCCTGATCGCCGTCGAAGCTGCTCAGTGTCACCGTGGTACCGAGGGCGGCAGCCGTCATCGGGACGCTGAGCGTCGCGTGCAGATCATCTCCCTCCCGCAGGAAGGTCGGGTCGCTGTTGACCCGGATCTCCACGTACAGGTCGCCCTGCGGTCCGCCGGCCGTTCCCGCCTCGCCCTGACCGGAGAGCTGGATGCGCGTGCCTGTGGCCACCCCTGCAGGCACCTTGATGGTGAGGCTGCGGCGGGAACGGATACGGCCGTCACCGTTGCACTCATTGCAGGGATGCGGGATGACGGTGCCATACCCCTGGCAGGTACCGCAGGCCGCCGTCGTCATGACCTGGCCGAGGATGGAGCGGACGGCCCGCTGGACCTGACCGGATCCGCCGCAGATGTCGCAGGTCTTCGGCGAGGTTCCGGGTTGGGTGCAGGAACCGTCGCAGGTGGGGCAGACCGCTGCGGAGTCCACCTCGATCTTCTTGTTGGTACCGAAGACGGCGTCCTTCAGATCGATGCGGACAGCGATCAGCGCGTCCTGGCCACGCTGGGTCCGCGACGGCGGGCCGCTCGGCCCGCCTCCACCGAAGAACGTCTCGAAGATGTCGTGGAAGGCGAATCCGGAACCGGCATAGCCGCCGCCGAAGCCGTTGTCAGTACCGTTCTCATTTCCGGTGGTGTCATAGACACGCCGTTTCTGCGGGTCCGAAAGCACCTCGTAGGCGCGCGTGACCAGCTTGAACTCTTCCGCGGCGTCCGGCCCGGAATTCACATCCGGGTGGAACTTGCGGGCGAGCTTCCGGTACGCCTTCTTGATCTCTTCGCCGCTGGCATCGCGTGCAACACCAAGGACCTCGTAGTGATTACTCACTCCTGCACATCTCTTCCTGTAATTTCACCGCGTGAGCGGCTCTGGTTCATGGGCTCCGTCATCCGGTCATGATTCATCGAGGATGCGGGAAAGGTAACGGGCCACCGCTCTCACTGCGGCCATGGTTGTGGGGTAGTCCATTCTGGTAGGTCCGAGGATGCCGACCTTCGCCAGCGCGTCCGGTCCGTACCCGGTGGCAATCACGGAGGCTTCCGCGAGACCGCCGTATGGATTCTCACGACCGATCCGGACGGACACTCCAAGCGCATCCTGCTCCATTTCGGAGAGCAGGCGGAGCATCACGACCTGCTCTTCGAGCGCTTCAAGGACCGGGCCGATAGTGAGGGGGAAATCGAGCGTGGAGCGGGCGAGGTTGGCGGTGCCCGCCATGACGATGCGGTCCTCGCGGTTGGCCCCTGACAGCTGCTCGAGGCTGTGGGCGAGCGACTTGCCGAGAGCCTGCCGGGCGGGCGGAAGTTCTGCCGTGCACGCCGCAAGCTCCTGGGGCACTGACGGCAGACGCACGCCCGACACCTTCCCCAGGAAGCGATGGCGAAGGTCGGCGATCTCATCCTCCTGGGTCCCGGCAGGTACGGAAGCCACCCGCTGCTGTACTGCGCCATTCGTGGAGATCAGCACCACCAGGACACGGCCGGGTGCAAGCAGTACAAACTCGATATGCCGCACTGAGGCGGCACCAAGGTGGGGATACTGCACCACGGCCACCTGATTGGTCAGCTGGGCGAGGAGCCGGACGGTGCGGTCCAGAACGTCGTCAAGGTCATCGGCGCTTTCCAGCAGTGCGCGGATGGCGCGCTTCTCCGGGGCCGAGAGGGGCTTGACCTCGGCGATGCGGTCAACGAACAGCCGGTAACCCTTGTCGGTGGGAATGCGCCCGGAGCTGGTGTGCGGAGCCGTGATGAGGCCCTCTTCCTCAAGCAGCGCCATGTCATTGCGGATGGTCGCCGAGGACACACCGAGCCGGTGGCGTTCAACAAGGGCCTTTGAGCCGACCGGCTCGCGGGAATGCACGTAGTCCTCAACGATGGCTCGCAGCACCTCAAGCCGTCTGGGCTCGCTCATGGTTCACCTCCGATGTACTTCAACGCCGCTCTACGAGTTAGCACTCAACACGCCTAAGTGCCAAGTCTAATACGTTCGACCTGATTGTTAGCATTGGCTCTGCCTGTTCCGAAGGCAGGAATCTGCGGAAGCGAGCCAACTCACATGTCGTATCACCAGTGGGGCGCCCAGAACATCTCACAGCCCCGCCGCTCCGTCCTGGAGAAAATCGAGGCGCGCCCCGGCGTCGTGCTCGAGGATGTCCAGAGCGGATTTGTCGGTGAGATCCTCCGGACCGAGAAGTCCGGCGGGATGCACATCATGATCCTCGAGGACCGGCGGGGCAAACAACGGACCTTCCCGCTTGGATTCGGGTTCCACTTCGAGGGGTCTCCCGTGGAGATGGTGCCCGCGCTGGCGCAGCCGGCAGCCCCCGCGCGGACGGCGTCCGGTTCCGTTCGCGTTGAGGGGCACCGGGCTCGTGCGGCGCGTGCCAGCAGGATCTGGGTCGAGGGCCGCCATGACGCCGAACTGGTGGAGAAGGTGTGGGGAGACGACCTCCGGGTGGAGGGCATCGTCGTCGAGCCGCTGCATGGCGTTGACGACCTGGCCTCCGCTGTCAGGGACTTCGGGCCCTCCCCCGGGCGCCGTCTTGGCATCCTCGTGGACCATCTGCTGCCCGGCACCAAGGAAGCCCGGATCGCCGCCGAGGCCACGGCCGTTCCCGGTGCGGCAGGGAACGTGCTCATTGTCGGGCATCCCTACGTGGATGTGTGGCAGGCGGTGAAGCCGCGCGCCCTGGGTCTCCAGGAGTGGCCTGTTATCCCCCGCAGCGAGGACTGGAAAACCGGGATCCTCAGCCGGTTGGGCTGGCCGCACGGCAGCCAGGCGGATACCGCCAACGGCTGGAAGCGCATCCTCGGCGGGGTCAACAGCTACGCCGACCTTGAGCCGTCCCTGTTGGCGCGGGTGGAGGAAGTAATCGATTTCCTGACCGTTCAGGCATCCGAAGCGTAATCTGCGCGGCCCGACCGGCGGAATGCTACTCCGCACGGTCCGTCAACCAAGTACCCTTAGGAAGTAAACCCTGCGCAAAGCGCGGTGAAGTCCCACAGTCGACAGGAATGTTCGTTGTCTAACAGTGCAGACCGGAACGGTGATGCGAAGTCACGTCCGGCACCCCGGGAGGAAGTCCCTCTTCAGGGTGCCAGCTCCAGTGCTCCACCGCTGACGCCGTCCGAGGACCGCCAGTGGGCGACGCTCGCGCACTTTCTCGGAATCCTCGGGTTTGTGCCCTCGCTGGTCATCTTCCTGATCTTCCGTGACCGGGGCCCTTTCACCGAACAGGAAGCCAAGGAAGCATTCAACTTCACCTTCCCGCCGAGCCTCGCTGCGGGCGTGTGCCTGCTGCTGTCCCTGATACCCGGAATCGGCGGGATCTTCGCAGTGCTGAACGCGCTCATCTGGGTCACCCTGGCAGGCTTCGCCGTTGCGGCGGGAATCCAGGTCAACCGCGGCAGGCCGTACCGGTACCCGTACAACCTGCGGCTGTTCCACTAAACGGTCAATCAACCGGTCAATCCGGCAGCGTCAGTCCGGCAGCAGGCGGCGCACCACGGCGTCAGCCAACAGCCGTCCGCGGTTACTCAGGCGCACCACGCCGCGGAATGCTTCCCGGGGCTCGATCAGACCGTCGGCAATGAGCCCGGCCACGGCATTACGACCCGCCGGATTCAGGTCCGCCGTCGGATAGCCCTCCGCCAGCCGCGTGCGCAGGAGTACGTCCTCAACGTAGCGGGCGCCGTCATCCAGGGTCTCCCTTCCCGCAGCCGGAGACTCGCCGGCCTCAAGCCGCTGCGCATAGGCGGTGGGATGCTTGACGTTCCACCATCGCGTCCCGCCCAAATGGGAGTGCGCACCGGGGCCGGCCCCCCACCAGTCGTGACCCTTCCAGTACGCGAGGTTGTGGCGGCACCGGTCCTCATCGGTGCGCGCCCAGTTGCTCACCTCGTACCAGGACATGCCCGCGGCCTGCAGCGCGCATTCGGCGAGTTCATATTTGTCGGCGTGATCATCGTCGTCGACCGCAGGAACCTGGCCGCGCCGGATCCTGCGTGCCAGGGCCGTGCCCTCCTCGATAATGAGTGCATACGCGGACAGGTGATCGGGTTCCAGGCTGAGTGCCGCGTCGAGGGATGCGCTCCAGTCCTGAAGCTTTTCCCCCGGAGTTCCATAGATCAGGTCGAGGCTCACCTTGAGGCCTGCCTCCCGCGCCCATTGAACAGCCAACGGCACCCGCTCCGGGGAATGGGTCCGGTCGAGCACCGCCAGGACATGGGGCACCGCGGACTGCATGCCGAAGGACACCCTGGTGAAACCGGCCGCAGCCAGCTCCTCAAGCGAGGCCGGCGTCACCGAGTCGGGATTTGCTTCCGTAGTCACCTCGGCCCCGGGTCGCAGCCCCCAGAGGGTCCTCGCCGTCGTGAGGACACGGGCAAGGTCCCCCGAGGGCAGGAGGGTAGGCGTGCCCCCGCCGAAGAACACGGTGTCAAGGGGGCGGCCGGTCACACCGGACCGGTCCAGTGCGCCTGCCGCAAACTCCAGCTCACGCTGCACCGTGGGCGCGTAATTGGCCTGCGATGCTCCCCCGCCGAGCTCGGCCGCGGTATAGGTGTTGAAATCACAGTAGCCGCAGCGGACGGCGCAGAACGGTATGTGGACGTACAGTCCGAAGTCCCGGTTGCTGCTGCCCGCGGCAGCCGAAGAGGGCAGCACGCCGTCCGACGGCGCGGGGTCGCCGAGGGGAAGCGCGCTAGGCATACCTGCCCCCGGACTGGAGTACTTCCGTCACTTCCTGGCTTTGTCCTTGGACTCGTCCGACGACAGGGCGGCAATGAAGGCTTCCTGGGGAACTTCCACCCGCCCCACCATCTTCATGCGCTTCTTGCCCTCTTTCTGCTTTTCGAGCAGCTTGCGCTTACGGGTGATGTCACCGCCATAGCATTTGGCGAGCACGTCCTTGCGGATCGCCCGGATGTTCTCCCTCGCGATGATGCGGGCGCCGATGGCTGCCTGGATGGGCACCTCGAACTGCTGCCGTGGGATCAGTTCGCGCAGCTTCCCGGTCATCATCACACCGTAGGCGTAGGCCTTGTCGCGGTGCGTGATGGCGGAGAAGGCGTCCACCTGCTCTCCCTGGAGCATGATGTCCACCTTCACCAGATCGGCAACCTGGTCCCCGTCGGCTTTCCAGTCGAGTGAGGCGTACCCGCGTGTCCTGGATTTGAGCATGTCGAAGAAGTCGAAGACAATCTCGGCGAGCGGCAGCCGGTACCGGATTTCCACCCGGTCTTCGGAGAGGTAGTCCATGCCGCCCATGACGCCGCGCCGGCCCTGGCACAGCTCCATGATGGTGCCGACAAATTCGTTGGGAGCAAGAATGGTGGCGGAAACCATGGGTTCGCGAACCTCGGCGATCTTGCCGGCCGGGTACTCGCTGGGATTGGTGACATGAACCACGCTCTTGTCCTCAAGCGTCACCTCGTACTCGACGTTGGGGGCGGTGGAGATGAGGCTCAGGTTGTATTCACGTTCGAGACGCTCGCGGGTGATCTCCAGGTGGAGCAGGCCGAGGAAGCCCACACGGAAACCGAATCCCAGTGCTGCGGAGGTCTCCGGCTCATACACGAGTGCGGCGTCGTTCAGCATGAGCTTTTCCAGCGCATCCCGCAGCACCGGGTAGTCCGCTCCGTCAAGCGGGTACAACCCGGAAAACACCATCGGCTTGGGATCCGCGTAACCGCTCAGCGAGGACGACGCCGGCTTTGCCAGGTTGGTGACTGTGTCTCCTACCTTGGACTGGCGCACGTCCTTCACTCCGGTGATGAGGTAGCCGACCTCCCCCACACCGAGGCCCTTGGAAGGAGTGGGCTCCGGGGAGCTGACGCCGATCTCAAGCAGTTCGTGGCTTGCCCTTGTGGACATCATCTGGATGCGTTCACGCGGGCTCAGATGCCCGTCCACGACGCGGACATAGGTGACAACACCGCGGTAGGTGTCATACACGGAGTCGAAGATCATGGCCCGGGCGGGCGCGCTCGCGTCTCCGACCGGCGCGGGGAGGTCGCTCACGATCTTGTCCAGCAGCGCCTCCACGCCGACGCCGGTTTTGCCGGAAACCAGCAGCACGTCCTCCGGCTTGCCGCCGATGAGGTTTGCGAGCTCCGCGGCGTATTTTTCCGGCTGCGCTGCCGGCAGGTCGATCTTGTTGAGCACCGGGATGATCGTGAGATCGTTTTCCATCGCGAGGTACAGGTTGGCGAGTGTCTGCGCCTCGATGCCCTGCGCCGCGTCCACCAGGAGGATTGCTCCCTCGCAGGCGGCAAGGGACCGCGAAACCTCGTAGGTGAAGTCGACGTGGCCGGGAGTATCGATCATGTTCAGGGCGTAGCTGACGCCGTCGAGTTCCCACGGCAGCCGGACCGCCTGGGACTTGATGGTGATGCCGCGCTCGCGCTCGATATCCATGCGGTCCAGGTACTGTGCTTTCATATCCCGCTGCTCCACCACTCCGGTGAGCTGGAGCATCCGGTCGGCCAGCGTGGATTTGCCGTGGTCGATGTGGGCGATAATGCAGAAGTTCCTGATAATCGCCGGATCCGTGGCAGCGGGCACCGGAGCGGTGCGGGCCATGGGTGACACTGACGTACCTCTTACTTTGTGGGACGGTTTGGGTTATCCACGGAGGGATCGACGACGCCGGGGCCGCGGACCGCGCGGAAGTGCAGGCTCCATTGTCCCATGGGGACGTGTCGAGCCCGCAATCTGGCGGGTACGCTGGCCGCATGGCATCTTTGGGACAGTCGCTGCTTCGCCTGGCCGGGGCTGCATTGAAGTCCGTTGCGTCGCGTCAGGCTCGCTCCCGCATCGATACCCCCGACGGCGGACGCACCGCGGGGCGGACGCCGACCCGGAAGCGGACACTGCGCCGTCGCGCCGCAGAGCCCGCGCCGCGACGCCCATCCGCAGTCAGTTACGATCCCCGGCCCGGAGACACCGCCGACCCGGGCGAGATCGTCTGGACCTGGGTCCCCTACGAGGACGACCCGCGCCAGGGGAAGGACCGTCCGGTACTGGTCATCGGCAGGGACGGAGCGGAACTGCTTGGCCTGATGCTCACGTCACGGGACCGGAACAACGGCCGCAACCGCCATGAAGGCTACGTGGATATCGGCAGCGGACCGTGGGACAGCCGCGGCAGGCCGAGTGAGGTGTACCTGGAGCGGGTGCTTCGGATCGATGAGCAGGATGTGCGGCGCATCGGGGCCACCCTGGAACGGCCGCTTTTCGACCGGGTCCTGTCCCGCCTGGATCGGTCCCCCGGGCGGTGACCGGCAGCCGCACAGACACGCCCGATCGTCCGGAGGCGCCGTGCGCGCGGACGGTCCGTGAGTTCTGGTAACCTGTATAGCTGTGTGTCCGCGCAGGTCGACGGGCACTTCGGCTCGGTCGCCACGGTATCCCCACGCCGCTCAGTCACTGGCCGCACCGAAATCCCTCACGACCAGTCCGCAATACAAAGAGAGTCTTATACGTGGCAAATATCAAGTCCCAGAAAAAGCGCATTCTCACCAATGAGAAGGCACGTCAGCGCAACAACTCGATCAAGTCCGAGTTGAAGACCGCTATCCGTGCGGTAACCAACGCGGTGGAGTCCACCGACAAGGCCGCTGCTGAGGCTGCGCTTTCCGTCGCCAGCCGCAAGCTGGACAAGGCAGTCAGCAAGGGTGTGCTGCACAAGAACAACGCAGCGAACCGCAAGTCGGGAATCGCACGGCGGGTCAACAACCTCGCCTGATCGCTTTACTTTCGCGGCGTGCAGCTGCGTGGCCGGCCCCCGGGCCGGCCACTGCTGTTTAAGGGAGATCGTTTAAGGGCGTGATCGTTTAGGGGTGGTGCTGTCAGGCGCCGGGGGGGGACCTGCAGAAGTGGGCGTACCGCCCTGTCAGTGCGCGGCAGTTGGTAGCCCTCAAAGGGTCAGCGTGAGCCGGCTGTTCCGGATCCGCCCAGGGCAATGGCAGTGACCGCCCGTTCCACGGCATAGACGGGATCCCGCGATTCACCCTTGACCTGTGCATCGGCTTCCGCCAGAACCTGAATGCAGTGGTTGAGCCCCTCCGGCGACCATCGCCCGGCCTCACGGCGCGCCTGGTCCACCTGCCAGGGCGCCATCCCCAGATCCCGGGCAAGCTGGGCCGAACTGCCCCTGAGGCCATATACCTTGGCTACCGCGCGCAGCTTCATTGCCAGCGCAGCGATCAGCGGTACCGGATCAGCTCCCGTGGACAGCGCGTGGCGAAGCATTGCCAGTGCCTGTCCGCCCCGGCCGGCCAGTGCCGCGTCGGCCACCTTGAAGCCTGTGACTTCAATCCTGCCGCCGTAGTACTTCTCCACCAGCTCGGCGGAGATTACGCCGTCGGCATCGGATCGAAGCTGGTGGCAGGCAGCCGCAAGTTCCGACAGATTTGAGCCCACCGCGGCCACCAGTGAGCGCACAGCATCAGGTTCGATTCGCCGTCGGGCAGTGCGGAACTCCGCTGTCACAAAATCGACCTTCTCAGAGTCCTTCTTCAGCGGTTGACACTCAACAAGCACGGCCCTGCCGGACTTGAGGGCATCGAGCAGCTTCTTGCCCCGGCTACCGCCGGCATGGTGCATGACCAGCACCACGTCGGGAGCGGGATCGGCGATATACCGCAGCGCGTCCTGCAGGAAGGCGTCATTCATCTGCGAGAGTCCGCGGACTTCGATGATCTGCGTACCGCCGAACAGCGATGGGCTGCCCATCATGATCAGTGAGCCGGCCTCATACTGGGCGGCATCCAGCCGGACGGTCTCGGCGTCAGGCTCCGCCTCCCGCATGCGCCGGCGGACAGATTCGAAGCCCTGCGCAGCGAGGTACTCCTCGGGACCCGAGAGCAGGATGACCGGTGCCGGGGCAACCTCCCGCCAGCTAGCAGTAACCGCAGCTGCAGGGGTTGGGGACACGGGCGTCGCTCCTGAATCGAAAAGGGATTGGCTGGATCAACTTTGCCACGGGTGCCGGACGCATCCAAGCTCACCGGAAGGACCTGATGTGCAGCGCATCCGCTTCAGCGGTAAGCAGCACTGTGCCGCGCAGGTCCGTCCGCGCCACATGCACGCCGGCCGTATCCAGCGCGGCGAGCGTCTCTGCATGCGGGTGTCCATAATCATTCCCGCCACCGGCGGAGATGACTGCCACCCGCGGGGTCAATGCCTCGATCATGCCGGACCCTCCATTGCGCGCGCCATGATGTGCAACCTTGAGAATATCCACGCCCGCCGCGGCGAGCTGCGCGTTGTCCGCGAGGAAACGGTCAACGGCGTCTTCCTCGAGGTCACCGGTCAGGAGGATCTCGACGCCGGGGGTGCCGTCCGGCCCAGCTGCGCTCACGAGAAGGACCGCGGAGGCGTTGTTTTCCGAGTTCGCCACCGCTCCGGCCCGGGGCCAGAGCACGGACCAGTCCGCGGTGCCGGCCCTCCCCGCGACGCCGGCGCTCACCAGCTCGCCCGCTATGCCGGCTGCTGCCGCCGCCACCGTCACGGTCCGGGGCAGTGATTCCCCGGCGGTGGAGTAGAGCAGGCGGTGAACCGAGCGACCCTCAAAGACCCCCGAAACCCCGCCATAGTGGTCCTCGTGCAGGTGCGTGAGGACGAGCACATCCACCGTGTCCACACCCAACCGGTCAAGGCACCTGTCCATCAACGCCGGATCAGGACCCGCATCAAACACCATGGCGCTGCGCGGTCCGGTCCTGACGGCCAACCCGTCGCCCTGGCCCACGTCGCAGGCGGCTACCGTCCACCGCTCTCCGCCGTTCCCGCGGATCCCGTTTCCCGCCCAGAGCGCGGCGGTGCCGATGATGCAGCCGACCGCCAGCCACGGCACGCTCCGCATCAGGAAACGCGCCCGCCGGTTTCCATCCGCCCTGCCCCTGCTGCCGTCCCCGGTGAGGGCACGCACTACATCTGGAACACGAAGCATCCGGCCCATGAGCTGAGGCCCCCACATCACAGCGGCGAGTACAACTGCACTGCCGGACGCGCTCAGGAGCATCCCCCGGGTACCTGACGGCCAGGGAATTGCTGCAAGCGGCGCCGAGGCGAAGAACCGCGCGATCTGGGCCACGCCGGCCGCAGCCCATCCGGCGCCGGCAGCGAACGGTGCAGCACCCCACGGAACCACGGCAGACAACACAACCGACACCATCCCCACAATGGTGATGAACGGGACCAATGGGGACGCCGCGATGTTGGCCGCCAGGGAGTAGGTCGGCAGGCTTGGCTGCAGCAGTGCCAGAACGGGCGAACAGAACAACTGGGCGGCCAGGGGAACTGCGATCAGCTGTGCAGCCCACACCGGCATAACCGCGCCCAACCGCGCAGCGATGAGCGGTCCGGCCAGCACCAGACCGCTGGTGGCTGCGACGGAGAGAATGAACGCATAGTCGCCGCTGAGCCACGGGTCGGCCGCGAGTAGGACAGCGATGGACAGAAACAGGAGGGTCATGGACAGCCGGCCACGGCCGGTCAGGACCGCGAGCACGCCGATGGCGCCCATGACCGCGGCCCTCAGGACGCTCGGTTCCGGCCGGACGAGCAGAACAAATCCGGCCAGCGCAGCGACCCCAGCAGCACCGGCGGCCCACCGCGGCAGCCTGCAGCCGCGGCAAAGCAGGAACACGAAGGCGAGCACGTAACTGCAGTTCGCCCCGGACACCGCCGTCAGGTGGGTAAGCCCGGTTGCCTTCATCGTGTCGGCAAGGTCCTGGCTCACCGATGACCTCGCGCCGATGACCATTCCGGGCATCAAACCGTCATCGGGGGCGCCGCTGGCAGCCGACAGTTCCAGAAAGCGCAGCCGCAGCCGGTCCACCGGTGAATCGCGTGCGGAGGCCCCGGCAAGCGGCACCGGCTCGGTCGTCGCGATGAGCAGCGCCGCTGCGCGGGACCCGGGATCGGTCGCCCGCGGCCGCGCCGCCGCGCGCACCACGTCTCCATGGACAACGGAACTCCATTCCGGGCCTCCGAGGACCACTACCGGCGTGCGTGCACTGAATCTCGATCCGTTGAAAGTGCCATCAAGGAGTTCGGCTTCAAGAAGCCACCGAGGGGAGCCGTCCGGACCGCCTGTCCGCGCCTGGCGCGGCTCGCCCGTAATGCGGAGTTGGGCGGTGATGTGTGCGTGGCCGGCGACGGCGGAGGATAGCGGGGCCGACGCCCGCTGTTCGATGTGCGCGGCAGCGGACAGGGCCACCATGGCTGAGACCCCGAGCGTCAGGAGCAGGACCCGCAACACCGGAGGGCTTTTCGGTCTCCGCACCGCAACCGCGATGCAACCGAGGGTACATACTCCCAGCAGCGTTGCGGCCAACAGCGCACCGCCAGCCCCCAGCCGGATCATCAGCGCGGCCGCCACCCAGGCAGCCGCTGCCCCGGGAAGCAGGCGCAGATCCCGCGCCGGGCTCTGCCGCGCTTCCGCGGAGCCGGCCCTCCGCGGATGTGCGCGCTCCCGACGCCGGGCAGAAGCTGGCTGCGGCGTCTTTGAACCTGTGGCGGATACCCCGGTCACGGGCGCCCGCGCGGCAGACCGCACGAAAGGCTCCCACGCGGCGCGCGCCATTCAGACCGTCACCAGCGGCAGCAGGGCTTCGAGCATGGCCGGTCCGATTCCGGGTACGGCGTCAAGATCCTCGGGACGGGTGAAGCTCCCATGCTCTGTCCGCCATTGCACGATCCGCTCTGCCAGCACTGGACCCACCCTCGGCAGCACCTCGAGGTCCGCTGCGCCCGCCGTGTTGATGTTGACGGGCGCAGCGGTCTGCCCGGCCGCAGCGGCAGCCCCGGCATCTGGCGGCGGCAGCGGTTCCCCGATGCGGGGAACCAGAATCTGCTGGCCATCCAGGACTGCGGCGGCGAGGTTCACGGCGGACAGATCCGCCTCAGGCAGGGCACCCCCGGCCCTTTCCAGTACCTCGAACACCCGTGACCCGGCTGCCGCCTCGACCACGCCGGGCGCCTGCACCGCACCGGCCACATGAACGACGACGGTGCCTGCGCCTGACGCTGGAGTCCCCTCTCCTGCCCCGCCGCCCGCCTCGCCTTTCCCGGCCGGCTCTCCATTCCCCGGCGGCGATGAACGTTCCGCCGCGGGGCCGGCGCCGGGTGCAGGCTGGGATGACGGCCGCGCGTCGGCGTTGATCGGGACCACTTCCGCCGGACTCCTGTCTGTCCCGGCAAACTGCCAGCCGCCGACCGCAAGGGCGCATCCTGCCGCCATCAGCGCAGCCCGCCTGGTTGCCGCCCAGCGCCGCGGCGGCTGAGCCCGTGCAACTGCCCCCGCGACGCCTGCAGGACCGGCTTCGGCTGAGGCGAATTCCGGCCCCGGGTCCATGGAATGCCCTCTTCCCCGGTCCGGCTCGGCACGGCTCAGCTGTAGGGCGCGATCCAACCGGTCCGGGGCGGAAGTGCGCTCCTGGGTTGCCCAGCGGTGCCTTGCCATGCCGACCAGCGTAGGGACCCCGGCCTGCTTCGCCGACGGCACGAGGGACTATGTGGGCAAACCGCAGGGAGCCGGCTGAATGTGGAGCGGAGGATCAGCCGTGGTCCGGGCTGAGTGGATCCGAGAGAGCGACGGCGAGCACGCCCAGCCCGGTGTGGGCGGCGAGGACGGCCGGCATCCGGGTCAGCAGCGCCTCGGCGCCTGCAGGTACCCTGGACGCCGCCGCTTCGGCCTCTGCCCTGTTACCGAAGTAGTGGAACGCCGCGATACTGCCTGCGGCACGCTGCCGGAGGTCATCGCGGACCAGTTCCTCGAGGCGCTGCCGGGCCCGTGCAGCGCTGCGCACCTTCTCCAGGGGCTCGATCGCCCCGTCCCGGACAGTCAGGAGCGGTTTCACCGCGAGCAGGGTCCCGAAGAAGCCTGCAGCTGCCCCGATCCGCCCTCCCCTGCGAAGCTGCTCAAGGCTGGGTACGTAGAAGAAGATCCGGGTCCCTGCGCAGTACGCAGCCGCCCGTAAGGCTGCCTCGGAAGCGGTTGCCCCGTCCCGGAGGGCAAGGGCTACGGCTGCCACCGCGCATCCCTGCGCCATTCCGACGGTTCCACTGTCGACCACGTGGACGGGCACGGATACGGTGCGCGCCGCCCAGCGGGCCGCCTCGACGGTGCCGGAGAGCTTGCCCGAGAGGTGGATCGACACGATCTCCTGCGCCCCCTCACGCTCGAGCCGCCGGTACACGTTCTGGAACTGGCCCGGAGAGGGGCGGGATGTCCGCACTTCCGAACCCTCGACCAGCGCCACGGACAGGGGTTCCAGCAGGTTGTCGGCTCCTTCGCCGTAATGGCGGCCGC
>NZ_KI914584.1:44352-49877 GCF_000520475.1 Arthrobacter sp. 35/47 | reverse complement strand
ATCACCGGCATGGGCACGATCGTCACGCCTACCGCGGGTCCGTTCCCCGTGATCCAGTCCTGCGGAAGCGCGGCAGCGGAATCCGTGACAACGGCCGTCGCCGGTTCCGCGGAGGCTTCTCCGACGACGGCAGCCGTGCCTCTTCGGCGATCAAACCAGGCCACTGTGGAACCTTCTCCCCCGGCAGGTCAGGCCGGAACGATGTTCACCAGTTTGGGCGCTCGGACAATGACCGTCCGGATCTCCCGACCCGCCAGCGTGCGCTGGATCTGGGCGGAGCCGAGCGCAAGCTCCCTGAGTGCATCCTCGGTGATGTCCGCCGGGACTTCCAGGCGGTCGCGCACCTTCCCCTGCACCTGCACGACGGCGGTGACCGTGTCCTGGACGAGCAGCGATTCATCCAGCGGCGGCCAGCCGGCTGCTGCAACCGAAGCGGGATGGCCCAGCCGCTCCCAGAGGTCCTCCGCGGTGTAGGGGGCGAAGAGGCTCAAAATAACCGCTGTCACTTCTGCCGCTTCACGGACGGCAGGGTCCGCGCCGCCCGGTCCCGAGTCGATCGCCTTACGCGTGGCGTTGACGAGCTCCATGAGCTTGGCGATGACCACGTTGAACTTGTTGTTGTGCAGCAGTTCAGCGGCGTCGGCGAGGGTGCGGTGTGTCACCGAGCGCAGCGCACGGTCCCCCAGTGCCGGGTCGGTGCCCGGTGCCGAGGTGACGTCGGCGCCAAGCCGCCAGGCACGGGCCAGGAACTTCGCCGAACCCGACGGCGACACATCCGCCCAGTCGACGTCGTCCTCCGGCGGGGAGGCGAACACCATGGTGAGCCGGATGGCGTCGACCCCGTAACGGTCAAGCTGTTCGCCCAGGTTGACCCCGTTACCGAGGGATTTGCTCATGGCCTTGCCGCCGTTGAGCACCTGCCCCTGGTTCAGCAGCGCGGAGAAGGGTTCGGTGAAGTTGACCAGTCCGAGGTCAAAGAGCACTTTGGTGAAGAACCGGCTGTAGAGCAGGTGCAGGATGGCGTGCTCCACTCCGCCCACGTACTGGCCCACGGGCAGCCACTGGTTGACCTTGTCCGGATCGAACGGCGCGTCGTCGCACTGCGGGTCGGCAAACCGCAGGTAGTACCAGGATGAATCGACGAAGGTGTCCATGGTGTCGGTGTCCCGCGTCGCTGGTCCGGAGCACTGCGGGCACTGTACGTTGACCCACTCGGTTGCCGCAGCGAGCGGCGAGGTTCCCTTGGGCGCGAGGTCCTCCCCGCGCAGATCGCTCGGGAGCCGCACCGGAAGCTGGTCATCGGGTACCGGCACCTCACCGCAGGCACCGCAGTGGATGATGGGGATGGGTGTGCCCCAGAAACGCTGCCGGGACAGGAGCCAGTCCCTCAGTCGGTAGTTGACCGTGCGCTCACCCGTGCCCTGGGCCGCGACCAGTTCGATGGCACGCTGGATGGCCGCTTCCTTGGTCAGGCCGTTCAGCTCACCGGAGTTGACCAGGGTGCCTTCACCGATGGTCGCCTTGCCGGAGAACGCAGGGTCCTCTTCGCCGGTATCCACCACCATGCGCACGGGGAGCTCGAAGGCGCGTGCGAAGTCAAGGTCCCGCTGGTCGTGGGCGGGAACCGCCATGATGGCGCCGGTGCCGTAGTCGGCGAGCACGTAGTCGGCTGCCCAGACCGGCAGCTTTTCGCCGTTCAGCGGGTTCACCGCGTAACGGCCGGTGAAGACGCCCGTCTTTTCCCGTTCGGTGGACTGCCGTTCGATATCGCTCAGCGCGTTCACGCTCTCGCGGTAGCGGTTGAGCGCGGGCGCAAGCTCGCCAGTCACCAGCTCCGCGGCGAGGTCCGCGTCTGCGGCAACGACGAAGAAGGTGGCTCCGTGGAGGGTGTCAGGCCTCGTGGTGAAGACCGTGACGTCGCGGGCAGGCAGGTCATCATCGGCTTCGATGGTGAAAGTTACATGGGCGCCCTCTGACCGGCCGATCCAGTTCCGCTGCATCGCCAGCACCCGTTCAGGCCAGTGACCGGTCAGCGGCTCCATGTCCTCGAGCAGCCGGTCGGCGTAGTCAGTGATACGGAAATACCACTGATTGAGGCTCTTCTTGGTGACCGGGCTGCCGCACCGCTCACACGCGCCGTTGACTACCTGCTCATTGGCGAGCACCGTCTGGTCCCGCGGGCACCAGTTGACCGGATGGTCCTTGCGGTAGGCGAGCCCCTTCTCGAAGAACCGCAGGAACAGCCACTGCGTCCACCGGTAGTAGTCGGGATCCGAGGTGTGCAGCCGCCTGGACCAGTCCGCGCTGATGGCGTAGCGCTTGAAGGACGCCGCCTGCGTGTCGATATTCGCGTAGGTCCACTCGCTCGGATGCGCGTTGTGCTTGATGGCGGCGTTTTCCGCCGGCAGGCCGAAGGAGTCCCAGCCGATCGGGTGAAGAACGTCGTAGCCGAGCTGCCGCCAGTAGCGGGCGACGACGTCGCCCATTGCGAAGGCTTCGGCGTGACCCATGTGAAGGTCCCCGGATGGGTAGGGAAACATGTCCAGCACGTAGCGGCGTTCCCTGCTGCCGTCGTCGACCGGGGTGAAGGTGTTGAGCTGTTCCCAGACCGGAAGCCATTTGGCTTCGATATCCGCGAAACTGTAGGTACCGGCGTCCGACTCTTCGGCCGTGGGTTTCATGCTCACTGTTACTTGCCCTGTCTGTTGATCACTGGTGACCGTCTTCAAATTCGCCGGACCGCTCCCGGTGGTGTGCCTGGACGCCGAACGGGACCCGGACATACAAAAGCCCCTCGACACTTCGAGGGGCGGCCGCGCGGAATGCGCGGCTAGATAAGGAGCAGTTGCGCGAACATGCTTTTACCTTAGCGCAGTTTGGTCTCCGGGGCGTTTTCGAAGCGTTACCATATTTCCATTGGACGCTTTTATCTGTTATTGCGCCCAGGACGCCGAGGCGGAATGCGCCCGCGGCTGATCGGCCAGCCACCCCGAGGGGTGGACTGCTTCGCAGGCACTCTGGCCCGTCGTCGTTAGGTAGACGAACATGACACAGACAATTCCTACCGCAGATCCCTCACCGCTGGCCCTTGGCGATGACGCAGTCGCGCTGGTGCGCCGGTGGCTGCACCTGGATGAGGCACGCACCGCGGCACAGCGGCCCGCAGCCACCGTGAGCTCGCGTGGCTCCAAGTCAGCGCAGCTCCTCGCTGAGGTCCTCAAGGACCAGAACGGACTGGACTTCACGATCGGATTCGTGGACCGGGTGATCCGCCCCGAAGACCCGTCCGTCGCTGCACGGAACCTCGCCCGCCTCGCACGGAAGGCGCCGTCGTTCCTGCCCTGGTATATGAAGGGAGCTGTGCGCCTGGGAGGGGTCATGGCACCGGCCCTTCCCCGGGTGGTTGTGCCCGTTGCGCAGCGGGTGCTGCGCGAGATGGTGGGCCATCTGATCGTTGACGCCCGTCCCTCCCACCTTGGCAGGTCGATCGCCGCCCTGCGCGGGGAGGGCGTCCGCCTCAATATCAACCTTCTCGGTGAAGCAGTGCTGGGCGACCGGGAGGCGGATGCGCGGCTTACCGGAACCCGGGAACTGCTCGCGCGCGACGACGTCGACTATGTCTCCATCAAGGTCTCTTCGGTTGTGAGTACGCTCAACCTCTGGGATTTCGAGGGGACCGTCGAGCGGGTGGCCGAACGGCTGCTGCCGCTGTACCGGCTGGCGGCGTCCTCACCGGCTCCGAAGTTCATCAACCTGGACATGGAGGAGTACCACGACCTCGATCTGACGGTGGCGGTGTTCAAGCGCATCCTGGAGACGCCGGATCTGCGCAACCTAGAGGCGGGAATCGTGCTCCAGGCCTACCTGCCGGATGCGCTCGCCGTCCTCCAGGATCTGACCGCGTGGGCCCAGGAGCGGCGTGCGGCCGGCGGTTCCGCCATCAAGGTGCGCCTGGTCAAGGGCGCCAACCTGGCCATGGAACTGGTGGATGCCGCCGTCCACAATTGGGAGCCCGCCACCCTTCCCAGCAAGCAGGCGACGGACACCAACTACAAGCGCTGCCTGGACTGGGCCCTGCGGCCCGAGAACGCGGACGCGGTCCGGTTGGGCGTGGCCGGGCACAACCTGTTCGATATTGCCCTTGCGCGTACCCTGTCCGTTGCCCGCGGTGTCGAGGACCGGATCGAGTTCGAGATGCTGCTCGGCATGGCCGAAGACCAGGCCGCCGAGGTGCGCAAGGATGTCGGGTCGCTGCTGCTGTACACCCCGGTGGTGAAGCCCGCGCAGTTCGACGTCGCCATCAGCTACCTGATTCGCCGCCTTGAGGAGAACGCGAGCCAGGAAAATTTCATGAGTGCTGTCTTTGAACTGACGAAGAACAGTGAACTGTTCGAGCGCGAGAAGGACCGTTTCCTGGCCTCGCTCGCGGAGCTTGACTCCACGGTTCCAGAGCCCAACCGGTCACAGGCTCCGGACCGCTTCACCGCGACCGGGCCGGGGAAATTCCACAACCAGTCCGATTCCGACCCCTCGCTACCTGCTATCCGGGCGTGGGCCGCCGGCATCCTCGACCGGGTTCCCGGTTCCACCCTGGGTGTTTCCCTGGTCGAGTCCTCCCGGCTCGATGCGGAGGGTGAGGTGGATGCCGCCGTCCGGTCGGCACGCGCAGCACAGCGGGACTGGTCTTCCCGGACCGGTGCGGAGCGGGCGGTGGTGCTCCGCGCTGCGGCTGCCCAGCTTGCTGCCCGCCGGGGTGACCTCGTGGAGGTCTCGGCAAGCGAAACCGGGAAGACCATCGCGGAGTCCGACCCGGAGATTTCGGAGGCGATCGACTTCGCCAACTACTACGCATTTCTCGCCGAAGAGCTGGACCAGGTGGAGGGTGCACGCTTTGTTCCTGCCGCGCTGACCGTGGCCACCCCGCCGTGGAACTTCCCCGTTGCCATTGCGGCCGGATCCGTCCTCGCTCCACTGGCCGCCGGAAGCGCCGTGATCCTGAAACCGGCACCCCAGGCCAAGCGGTGCGCCGCCGTCATGGTTCAGGCCCTGTGGGACGCCGGCATCCCCCGCGACGTGCTGGTATTTGCCGACGTCGAAGAGGGACCCGTCGGCCAGCACCTGATTTCCCACCCGGACGTGGACCGGGTCATCCTGACCGGCGCATATGACACCGCCAGGCTCTTCCGCTCCTGGCGCAGGGACCTGCCGCTGCTGGCCGAGACGAGCGGTAAAAATTCGCTGATCGTTACGCCGAGCTCGGACCTGGACCTTGCCGCCGCCGACGTCGTCAGATCGGCTTTCGGGCATGCCGGCCAGAAGTGCTCCGCTGCATCGCTGGCTATCCTGGTGGGCTCTGCGGGCACCTCCGCCCGCTTCCGCAACCAGCTCATCGACGCCGCGGCTTCCCTGAAGGTCGGGTACCCGGAAGACCCTGAGACCGAGATGGGTCCGATCATTGAGCCGGCCGCCGGCAAGCTCAAGGACGCCCTCACCACCCTCGGAGAGGGTGAATCATGGCTGGAGCT
>NZ_KI914584.1:43234-44252 GCF_000520475.1 Arthrobacter sp. 35/47 | reverse complement strand
ACAGCTCGACGACACCGGACGGCTCTGGAGCCCCGGCGTACGGACCGGGGTCCGGCCGGGCAGCTACTTCCATCTCACGGAATTCTTCGGCCCGGTGCTGGGGATCATGCACGCCGAGTCGCTCGAACAGGCCATCGAGTGGCAGAACGCCAGCGCCTACGGACTCACCGGCGGCATCCACTCGATGGACCCGGACGAGGTGTCGCAGTGGCTCGACTCGGTGGAGGCCGGAAACCTCTACGTCAACCGCGGAATCACCGGAGCGATCGTCCGGCGGCAGCCGTTCGGCGGTTGGAAGCGCTCGGCGGTCGGGCCCGGCGCCAAGGCGGGTGGACCGAACTACCTCATCCATCTCGGCAGCTGGGAGCGTGAGGAACTGCACGCCGGGAACGTCCACGCCCCGCTGAACGATTCCGTCCGCCGCCTGCTTCATGCAGCGGAGGTGCCGGACGGAGACCGGGGCTTCCTTGCCCGATCGGCAGCTGACGACCAGCGCCACTGGGTGCGCACCTTCGGCACCCATGAGGACGTATCGGCCCTCGGCGTGGAGCGGAACGAGTTCCGCTACCGGCCGGCCCCCGTCACTGTCAGGCTCAATGAATCCGGAACCATGGCGGACATCCTCCGCGTGGTTGCAGCCGGGGTGCGCAGCGGCTCCGCCATGGCGGTCTCCACGCCGGAACCGCTGGCTCCGGCGGTCACGGCAGTCCTCTCGGGTCTGGAAGTGACCCACCGGGTAGAGGACGACGCCGCGTGGCTGGCAGCTGCGCCCTCAGCGCGCCTCGGCCGCGTGCGCCTGGTGGGGGGCGGCTACCGGGAGCTCTGCGAAGCCACGGACGGCGATCCCGACGTGGCGATCTACGCTGGGCCGGTCACCGAGGCCGGCCGGATCGAGCTTCTGCCGTTCCTTCGGGAGCAGGCGGTCACGATCACCGCTCACCGGTTCGGCAACCCGGACAACGTTTCAGGTGAAGTCCTTCGCTGACGGCTCCCTTTAACCCGCCGAGCGGGCGGAGAT
>NZ_KI914584.1:32399-43134 GCF_000520475.1 Arthrobacter sp. 35/47 | reverse complement strand
TCCTTCGCTGACGGCTCCCTTTAACCCGCCGAGCGGGCGGAGATGACGAGGTCCTCGTCATCTCCGCCCGCCCGAGCCGGGCAGGTGGCTGCTGCTGCCCCTAGTTCACGTCCTCATCCACCCAGTCGAAGGTCTTGGTGACGGCCTTCTTCCAGTTCCGCATCTGACGATCGCGTTCCGCACCATCCATGGTCGGTTCCCAACGCTTGTCCTCGGACCAGTTCGCGGCAAGCTCGTCGGTGTCCTTCCAGAAGTCGACGGCGAGGCCCGCGGCGTAGGCTGCGCCCAGCGCGGTGGTCTCCGTGACCTTGGGGCGGATGACGGGAATGCCCAGGATGTCTGCCTGGAACTGCATCAGCGCATCATTGGCAACCATGCCGCCGTCGACCCTCAGGTCCTCCATGTTGACGCCGGAGTCAGCGTTGGCGGCGTCGAGCACTTCGCGGGTCTGGAAGGCGGTCGCTTCCAGGGCGGCACGTGCGATGTGGCCCTTGTTCACGAAGCGCGTCAGACCGACGATCGCGCCGCGGGCATCCGACCGCCAGTACGGTGCAAAAAGTCCCGAGAAGGCCGGAACAATGTACACGCCGCCGTTGTCCTGGACAGTCTTGGCGAGCTGCTCCACCTCGGGAGCGCTGTTGATGATCCCAAGGTTGTCGCGGAGCCACTGGATCAGCGAACCGGTGACGGCGATGGCCCCTTCCAGTGCGTAAACGGGCTTGGCATCGCCGAGCTTGTAGCAGACGGTGGTGAGCAGGCCGTTCTTCGAGTGGACAATCTCCTCACCGGTGTTGACGATCATGAAGTTGCCGGTTCCGTAGGTGTTCTTGGTGCCGCCCTTCTCGAAGGCAGCCTGGCCGAACGTGGCAGCCTGCTGGTCCCCCAGGATGCCCGCGACGGGCACCTCCCGGAGCAGCTGTGAGCTGTGCACCTTGCCGTAGACCTCGGAGGATGAGCGGATTTCCGGCATCATCGAGGCCGGTACGCCGAATGTGTCAAGGATGGCGGAGTCCCAGCTCAGCGTCTCGAGGTCCATGAAGAGGGTGCGTGAAGCGTTCGTCACATCGGTGATGTGCACCCCGCCGTCGGTCCCGCCGGTGAGGTTCCAGGTCACCCAGGAATCGGTGTTGCCGAACAACAGGTCCCCGGCGTCGGCCTTCTCCCGTGCACCCTCGACGTTGTCGAGAATCCACTTGATCTTGGTTCCGGAGAAGTAGGTTGCCAGCGGCAAGCCGACCTGCTGCTTGAAACGTTCAACTCCCCCGTCCGCCGCCAGCTCGTCCACGATGGGCTGGGTGCGGGTGTCCTGCCAGACAATGGCGTTGTAGACGGGCTTGCCGGTGTTCTTGTCCCACACCACCGCTGTCTCACGCTGGTTGGTGATGCCCACTGCGGCGATGTCGTGGCGGGTCAGGTTTGCTTTGGAAAGTGCGTTGCCGATGACTTCGCGGGTGTTGTCCCAGATTTCCATCGGGTCATGCTCCACCCAGCCGGCCTTCGGGAAGATCTGCTCGTGCTCCTTCTGACCGGAGGACACAATGTTCCCCTGGTGGTCGAAGACGATCGCGCGGCTTGAGGTGGTTCCCTGGTCAATGGCGATAACGTACTGCGGCATTAATTGCTCCTCGTTGAGTTTGGTGCGGGGTTGGTTGGACGGTGGCGGTCCGGGCGATCCGGACCGCCGGTCGGTTGTAGGTCAGGCTGGGGCAGGGAAAGTGACCATCATGGCAACCAGGCCGCCGAGCAGGCCGCCGATGATCGGCCCGACGACGGGAACCCAGGCGTAGCTCCAGTCGCTGCTTCCCTTGCCCCGGATAGGCAGGAAGGCATGAGCGATGCGTGGGCCGAGGTCACGGTTGGGGTTGATGGCGTATCCGGTGGGTCCACCGAGCGATGCGCCGATACCGACGACGAGCAGAGCCACCGCAAGAGGGCCGAGGCCGGACGGCGTACTTGCAAAGGCAAGGATGACGAAAACGAGCACAAACGTGCCGATCACCTCAGTCACCAGGTTCCACCCGTAATTCCGGATTGCGGGGCCCGTCGAGAAGACACCGAGCTTGTTCGCCGGGTCGGGTTCCTCGTCGAAGTGCTGCTTGTAGGCGAGCCAGCAGCCCACCGCACCCAGAATGGAACCGAGCATCTGCGCAGCAAAATAGGCGAGCGCATTGACCAGGTTCTTGTCCACTCCGGGAGCGAACTCGCCCACGTCGCCGTTGGCCCAGAGACCGACGGTGACGGCGAAGTTCAAGTGGGCCCCGGAGAGCGCGGCGACGTAGACACCGGCGAAGACCGCGAGTCCCCAACCGAAGTTGACCATCAGGAACCCGCCGTTATTTCCCTTGGTTCCCGCCAGCGCGACGTTGGCCACCACGCCTGTACCAAGCAACAGCAGCATGAACGTGCCGAATGTTTCGGCGACGAATACTTCCAGAGACATCTTTGACTCCTCCATTGATTCAACTGTGGGCCGATGCGGCCCCGGTGCCGTGATGGTCGCGACACCGTGTAACTCCCCCGGCAGCTGTTGCCGTTGGTTCCCAGCCGCCTCAAACGGCTGGAGGCTGCCCAGGACTCAGGCAACCAAACTTTGCACACTCACCTTGTGCTTCTCCTGCAGGACACGGCGTGTTTCCTCGACTTCACGCTTCCTGTCCGACTCGGACCAGCCAAGGAGCCCGCCCAGGACATCAGCGATTTCCTCCACGAGTTCGGCCGACAGCAGACCGTTGAAGGCCAGTGCAGTCCGCCTGATGAGCACGTCTGAAATGTGCTGCACCTGCTCGTGCCGGACCATATATTCAAGCTCGCGGGTTGAGACTTCACGGGTGGTCTGCAGGGGTGCGTCTCCCCCTTCGGCGAGAAAGGCAGCAACGCCGGCGGCGCGGGTGCCATAGCGCCCGAGCAGGAGCCTGACACGTTCCGGGGGCAGACCTGCACTGTTGGCCTCGATCCAGGCCGCGACGTCGCGGGGTTGCTGCGGGAAAGCCAGCCCCCCGCCGATAGGCAGGGCCGCGGTGGAGACTGTCCGGCCCCGCTGCAGCAGCTCGAGCACCTCATTTGCGAGGTGTTCGGAGAGTGCGCGGAAGGTTGTCCACTTGCCTCCGACCAGGCTGAGAATGGGGCGTCCCGAGGTGGTGCCGCGTTCGATCCGGTAGTCCCGTGACACAAAGCCGGGCTGCGTGTCGTCGTGGCGCGGCAGCGGCCGCACTCCCGAGAAGGAGTAGACAATGCTTTCCCTGCTGACCCGTACGGTCGGAAACACGTGGTGGATGAGGTCGAAGAAATAGTCGATCTCGGCGTCGGTACACACGGCCGGGGTATCCATGTCCGTCTCGATGTCCGTGGTGCCGACCAACACCCGCTCGCCCATGGGATAGATGAGGACGATTCGTCCGTCGGAGTGCTCGAAGAATATCTCCCGCCCGTCGCAGGCCGCCAGCAGCTCGGGATGGTCGAGCACCACATGGGAACCCTTCGTTCCGCCCATGAAGCTGCTCCCCTGCCCGAGCGCACTGTTGGTGCCATCCACCCACGCGCCGGTGGCGTTGACGACGACGTCCGCCTGAATGGTCAAGACGTCACCGGAGAGCTCGTCGCGGAGCACCACCCCGTCTGCGTTGCTTCCGACCGCGCTGACGTAGTTGACCGCCCGCGAGCGGGGGTTGGCGGCCAACCCGTCCTGGAGGACGTCCAGGGTCAATCGCTCAGGGTTGTGGACCGAGGCGTCGAAATAGGTGGCGGTGTACTTGACATCGGGGCGCAGCCTGGGGAGCTGCTGAAGGGATTTCTTCCGTCCCACGAACCGGTGGCGGGGCACCGTTCCGCCAGCGCGGGAGAACGCGTCATACAGGGTTAGCCCCGCCTTGATCAGGACGGCGCCGCGCTCACGGGGAGCTCCCTGCCGGTGGGTCAGGAAGCGCAGGGGCGCCGCCATGATTCCGGAGAACGTGCTGAATATCGGGATGGTTGTCTGGAGCGGCTTGACGTAGTGCGGCGCGAGTTTGAGGAGCGCGTTCCGCTCGATCACTGATTCGCGTACCAGCCGGAACTCGCCGTTCTCGAGATAGCGGATGCCGCCGTGGATCATGTGGGAGGAAGCGCCCGAAGCGCCCTGGCAGTAGTCGCCGCGTTCAACGAGCGTGACGTCGATGCCCTGCAGCGACAGGTCACGGAAGGTCCCGACCCCATTGATTCCGCCTCCGATGATCAGTACGGAGGCCTTCCCGCCGTCCCTGAGCTGCTGAACGCTCTCGCGCACTGGACGGTTCTGTTCTGCCGACGGCGTCGTCGACCCGGTGCTGTTTCTCACGGGCTGTCAGGCTCCTTGACTGTGGTGGTGGTTTCGGGATCTGACCCCTATTCTTTTGAGCATTGGGAATATTCGTCAATCACTTTGCACAAACGTGCACATGCCCCCGGAGAAACCTGTGAGCCCTGCCGCCCAAAATGGTGCCAACCGCGCAAATGTCCGCAATTCCGATCCGACGCCGCCGCGGAGCCGTGACGCCTTGCGTGCGGCCCAGATGTACTACCTCCAGGACCTGACAATGAATGCGATCGCCAGGGAATTGCGAACCTCGAGGTCCACCGTGTCGAGGCTGCTTTCCATGGCGCGCGAGACCGGACTGGTACAGATCCAGATCAACAATCCCCTTGACCGTGCGCCGGCACTCGAGCGTGAAATCCGGAACAACTTCGGTGTCGATGCACACGTGGTACCCGTGACGGATCTGGTGAGCGATTCGGACGTGCTGGACCGCGTGGCCATCCAAGCGGCCCGGACGCTCGGTCCGCTGGTTGATTCCAACGCGATCATCGGGGTTGCGTGGGGCTCGACCATCAGCGCGGTCAGCCACCACCTCACCCGCAAGGTCACCCATGACAGCACTATCGTGCAACTGAACGGTGCCGGCAATACCCAGACAACAGGAATCACGTACGCCAGCGAGATTCTCCGCAGGTTCGGTGCGGCCTACGGTGCGCGGGTTGAGCAGTTCCCCGTTCCGGCCTTCTTTGACCATGCTGAGACGAAGACAGCAATGTGGGCTGAGCGCAGTGTGAAACGCATCCTCGACCTGCAGGAGCGGATGACCATGGCGATCTTCGGCGTAGGCTCCACCGGATCCGGTATACCCAGCCATGTATACGCGGGCGGCTACCTGGATGAGGAAGACCTTGCCATCCTGCGCCGGAACCAGGTTGTCGGCGATGTGGCGACCGTCTTCTTCCGCGCAGACGGTTCGCACAGCGACATCGTGCTCAATGAACGAAGCACCGGTCCCGACCTCGGTATGCTGCAGCAGGTCCGCAGGCGGATCTGCGTGGTCTCGGGCGAGTCGAAAATCAATGGACTGCGCGGCGCACTCGCCGCAGGACTTGCCACGGACCTGATTCTTGACGAACGCTCGGCCCGAACGCTGGTGCACAACAGCTAGTCCGACGCGCGCGGCAGGACCCTGCATCTGCGCCGCCGCCGCTCGGTAGAGTCAGGGTATGCATAAACCCGGCAAGGTATCGCTTTCCAACGGTGTGGTCATGGACCGGTTGGGGTATGGCCTCTACAAGGTGCCCGCGGATGAGGCACACGGGCTGAGTACACTCGCGCTCGAGGCAGGATACCGGCTTCTCGATACGGCGGCGATGTACGGCAATGAGGAAGGCGTGGGCCGCGCGGTCAGGGACGCGGTGGACGCCGGCTACGTGGACCGGAGCGATATCTTTGTCACCTCCAAGGTATGGAACGACAGCCACGGCTACCGTGCCACCCACGAAGCCTTCGACGAATCCCTCAAGCGTCTCGGTCTCGATTACCTCGACCTTTACCTGATCCACTGGCCGTGTCCGGGCAGGGACCTGTATGTCGATTCCTGGCGGGCGCTCGAGGAGCTCTACGCGAGCGGTCGCGTGCGCGCCATCGGAGTGTCCAACTTCCAGCGCCACCATCTGGAGAGGCTACTGACCGAGACGGAAGTTGTCCCGGCCGTCAACCAGATTGAACTCCACCCGTTTCTCCAGCAGGAAACTCTCCGGAAGTTCAACGCAGAACACGGAATTCTCACTCAGGCGTGGAGTCCGTTGGGTCGCGGAACACTGCTCAACAACCCCACCATCACGCATATCGCGGCCAAGCACCGCCGGTCTCCGGCGCAGGTTGTCCTCCGCTGGCACCTTCAGATCGGAGGCACCGCGGTGGTCAAGGCAAGCTCCAGGGACCGGATCGTGGAGAATCTGCACATTGAGGACTTTGCCCTCGACCCGGTAGACCTGATTGCCATCGCACAGCTCAACTCGGATACGCGCGTCGGTTCCCATCCGGATCGGGTCAACTGAGGTGGTGTCGCTCACCCGCGCCGCTAATGTACGGACAATCCGGATGGACGGCGGCCTTCGACGGTTCTGGGACTTCCCCGCGGTGCACAGCACCGCAGAGGGCCCGGCCATCTTCATGGTGCACGGATTCCGCGGCGATCATCACGGACTGCTGCGCATCGTCGAGGCGCTCCCGGAACATCGGGTTCTCGTCCCTGATCTCCCCGGCTTCGGGCAGTCCGATCCCCTGCAGGGAACACACGACGTCGCCGCTTACGCTGCCTTTGTGCGGGGCGGTGTGGACCGGCTCGCACTCGGGAGCCGGACTGTGCTCCTGGGCCACTCCTTCGGTTCCATCATCGCCGCCAGGGCGGCGGCCGATGCCCCGGATGCTTTCTCCTCGCTGGTCCTGGTCAACCCGATCAGCGCCCCGGCGCTCGAGGGATCAAGCCGGATGGCTACGCGCCTGGCCGAACGGTACTACCGGGCGGGCGGAGCCCTGCCGGAGGGCGCAGGCCAGGCGCTCCTGCGCAACCGGCTGATCGTACGGGCCATGAGCGAGCTGATGGCGAAGACCGGGGACCGCCGCCTGCGGCGCTGGATCCACGCCCAGCACAGGGCCTACTTCAGTGCGTTTGCCTCACGCGAGGTTGTGTTGGAGGCATTCACCGCGTCGATCACCGCCACGGTCCGCGACAGCGCTTCCAGCCTCAACCTGCCCGTCCTGCTGATCGCTGCGGAGAAGGACGATCTTGGGACCGTCGAGACGCAGCGTGGACTCGCAGCGTTGATCCCCGATTCCACCCTCGTGGTCCTGCCCGGGGTAGGGCACCTCGTCCATTATGAAAAGCCCGATGCTGCTGCAGCGCACATCACCGACTTTGTGAAGTCGAGGGTCCGATGAGGGTCGTGATCGACGCGCGGTTCACCCGCACAGACCACCATGACGGCATCAGCCGCTACGGCGCCAGCCTGATCGAGGCCCTCTCCCACCGTGCCGACGTGACCATGCTCATCCACGACCGCCGCCAGCTTGCACTGCTGCCGCAGGTACCGCACGTGATGATCAACAGTCCCCTCTCCCCTGCTGAGGTCTTCATCGCCCGGCGGATCAACGGCCTCCGGCCGGACGCCGTGTTCTGTCCGATGCAGACCATGGGCTCGTTCGGGCGCCGCTACCCGCTGGTGCTCACCCTGCACGACCTCATCTACTACCAGAACCGCACGCCCCCGGGGTTCCTTCCGCTGCCCGTCCGCGTCCTCTGGCGGCTGTACCATCTCGCGTACTGGCCGCAACGGGTCTTGCTGAACCGGGCGGACGTTGTTGCCACCATCTCGGAGACCACCCGTGCCCTGATGCAGCAACACCGGTTGACGCGCCGCCCGATCCGCATTGTGGGCAACGCGCCGCAGCCGGGCATGGTGCCCCGGTCCGCCGGACCCGCGCCGGCAAGGACCCTGCTCTACATGGGTTCCTTCATGCCCTACAAAAACGTGGAAACCCTCCTGGCAGGTATGGCGGGGCTGGACGGTTACACGCTTCATCTCCTGAGCCGGATCACCCCGGAGCGGCGGCGCGAGCTGGAAGCGCTCATACCCGCCGGCGCAGAGGTTGTTTTCCACAATGGAGTGAGCGATGACGACTATGATCATCTGCTGCGCTCCGCCACCGCCCTGGTGACGCTCTCCCGCGCCGAAGGGTACGGACTACCCGTCATTGAGGCGATGGCAGTCGGCACCCCGGTCATCGCCGCCGACACGCCGATCTTCCGCGAAGTGGGGGGCAGCGCGGCGCTGTATGTCCACCCGGACTCCCCCGCCGGGTTCAGCAGGGCGGTCCGCACACTCGACGATCCGCGCCGCTGGGAGGCTGCCTCAGAGGCCGGCCGAGCACAGGCCGGCAGCTACACCTGGGAGAAATCCGCTGATTCACTCCTCGCGGCACTGGAGGAAGCCGTTCAGGCCCGGGGAAGCGCGCCCCGTCCAACGCGCTGTGAGGGCCACTGACTTTCGAGGGTCACTGACTAGAGAAGCTCGGCAGCGTCCACCCGGACATGGACCGGTTCGCTGGTTCGCCGGGCCGACAATGATGCCCGGCGCGACCGCAGGGCACCCACCACCTCCGCAGCGTCCCGGTAGCGGAAGAACAGCAGGGTGCGATGGGATCCCGCCGCGGACTGCTGGCCCGGCTTCTGCGCCGGCGGAGGACCTGCCGCGTCCCGCACCGCGGTGGGCCCCACAACCCTGCACGACGGCGGCAGCTGAAGACCGTCGATGAATACGGCCAGTGCCTCCAGTGAGCCGGTCAACGCCGCATACCGGACAGCCGGCGGCAGTCCCAGGTCAGTTCTGACCGCCAGTTCGCGCGCAGCCGCACCGTCCGGGTCCCAGCGGACGAGGTGACCGGCAGCGACGTCGTCGTCCGCGGTGACCACCACCACCCCACCGGCAGACGCCGGACGGGCAAGGACCGCTGCGTTGAACCAGCGCTGGAGGGTGGCAGCAAGAGCGCGCAGGGATTCCCGGCCGAGGAGGGCGTTGCCGTCCAGCAACAGCACGGCGGCATACCCGGAGGCAACCACCGGCTCGGCACCCGGGGTTGCCACAACCACCCGCGGTGAATCATCAATCCGGTCGATGATGTGGTCCCCGGACGAGGACACGACGACGGCCCCGGGGAAGGCCCGTCCCAGCTCCTCCGCGGTCCGCGCGGCGCCGCTGACTGTCGAGCGGAGCCGTCCTCCCTCGCAGTTGAGGCAGCGCCACCGGTGCTCGGGCCGGCCGCACCAGCGGCATGCCACCGCGGACCCGCGCCCCGACTGCGCCAGCGGCCCGGCGCAGTGCCGGCAGCGCGCAGGTTCCCGGCACTCCTGGCAGGCCAGCGCCGGCGAGAAGCCGGTACGCGCCACCTGGATCAGCACCGGTCCGCGCTGCAGTCCATCGCGGGCCGCACGCCACGCTACGGGAGGAATCCGCACCTGGTGGGTCAGCGGCTCGTGCTCGGCGTGGAATGTGTCGGCTGAATGCTGGACGCGGGGGGTGAGCCGGCGCGTGGTCTGCCGGTCCGCGGAGACGGACCGCGCCCAGCCCGAGTCGACCAGCCGCTGGGATTCGACGCTTCGCGACGGCGCCGCGAAGAGCAGGCCGCAGGACTGAAGTTCGCTGCGCAGCAGCAGCACGTCGCGCACGTGCTGGTAGGGGGCACGCGGTTCACTGTGGGAATCGTCGCCGTCGTCCCAGAGGCACACCAGCCCCAGATCGCGTACCGGCGCGTACGCGGCGGACCGGGTTCCGACCGCCACGCGCACGTCCCCGTGCAGCAACCGGAGAAAGCTGCGGTATCGCGGGGTGGGCCCGTCCTCGGCTGTGAGCCGCACAAAAGCGTCGGCGCCCAGGCGGTCCCGCAGGGCCTCCTCGACGCGGGCCAGATCGCGCTGGTCCGGAACGACGACGACGGCGCCCCTCCCGCCTGACCAGACGGCGTGGACCGCCTCGGCAATTTCAGCCGGCCACCCGGCCGGCCCGTAACCGCCGAGGGTGGTCAGGACGGCACGGGGACTCTCACCCGCAGCCAGCCTCGCCGGGAAGGACCCCCCGTTGGCGTAACGGGCGTACAGGGACGGTGGGGCACCTCTCCCCGGGGTCGGTGCAGGAGCGGTATCGGGGGCGGCCTGCGGGCTGCCGGCGCTGAATTCCTTTTCCACCCGAGCCACCCGCGGGGGCACCGCCGATCGGAGGACGTCGCTCGTTGAGCCTGCATACCTGGCCGCCACGGCCTCGGCCAAGGCCAGTATCTCCGGGGTAACAACCGGCTGGTTGGACACCACCCGCGCCAGGGGCAGCAAACGTGCCGGGCTGTCCGAGACCGCGCGCCGCTCGACGAGGAACGCCGCGTGCTCCCGCCCGGCGAACCGGACCTTGACCCGGGCACCCGGCACCGCGTCGTCGTCGTACTCCGCTGGGACCAGATAGTCGAAGGGCCGGTCCAGATGCGGCAACGGTGAGTCGATGATCACCCGGGCGACCGGAAGCGTGGCAGCGACAGGCGATTTCCCGCGCGGCGCAGCGGGGGCGGTAAAGCCCTGCAGCAGGGACAGCTGCTGCCCGTGATCGGAACTCATCGGCTCGAAGCTGACCTGCTAGGCGTTGAAGTAGCTCTTGAGCTCGTCAATGCGGTCGGTCAGTTCCCAGTTGAAGCCCTCACCCTCGCGGCCGAAGTGGCCGTGGGCGGCGGTCTTCTGGTAGATCGGCCGGAGGAGGTCAAGAGAGTTGATGATGGCCAGGGGGCGCAGGTCGAAGATGTCGTTGATCGCTGAACTGATTGCGGCGGGATCGACCTGCTCGGTTCCGAAGGTCTCAACGTAGATTCCCACCGGCTGCGCCATGCCGATCGCGTAGGCGATCTGGATTTCAGCACGGCGGC